>JAISFI010000417.1 GCA_031263685.1 Dysgonamonadaceae bacterium
GGGATGCCCGCTCGTCGCAGGATTGCCAATCGAATCATCGTTGCCCGTAGGGCATTCATATCAATAGGAAATGGTCCCTTTTTTCCCGTATCCCCGTCAGGGGATGCATCTAGCTCGGCGGAGCCCTGAAGGGGCGGGATATCCCAGCCCACGGGCAACGCCCTGGGTGTAATACCATTTCCGATCAAATCCCGCCAGGGGCGGCATATCAACGACAAATACCCAGGGCGTTGCCCTAGTCTGGGATATGCTGCCCCTTCAGGGCTCATATTCTATTTTTATAATCTAAAAGACAGCAAAATAAGCCGTTGCTCCAGTCTTATTGGGTACGATTTAGGGCTTGCCTGAGGTACTTTTTTGTCTACCTCTGCCAGACCTTTGTCTGCATAAAACTTCGGAACAAAAGCACAAACTGTTTTTTTGAAAAAGCAAGAAAAAAAAAGCCATTGAAAATGGGCATGTTCGTAGTGATGCAAGCGTATCTCGTCCTAAAATTTCTTTACAGATTTTCCTACTTCGTCCGGCGCGGACTTGACAATTTTCTCTTCGTCCTGACATAGCTTTACGGTTCGCAACAAAGGTGCTCATATTTTCTGTATTATTCTGTTTGTTTGTTTCTTATCGACTTTTCGTTTTGTGGCGGAACATTACGCTCTTCTACTCGACAGGATTTCTCTGCTGTATTTGATTTGGATGGCTTACCCTCGTTTCTTTCAGTTTTTCCACTTGCGGGCACGCTCGCTTCCTGATAATAATTTTCCACTTGCGCTCCGTTTTCAACCCTGTCTGGTGCACGAGCGCGGGTGTCATGTAACCGATGCTTTGGTATGGTCTCTGATTATTATATAGATCAATGACCCCGAACAGGCTACGGGTTAGTGATCCGTAGCAGTCAATATTGTTGTAGAGATTGTGTTAATTTGCTTATATATAAAGACATACAGATCAGCGTGACGAAAAGTGGCGACCATCGGGAAAATGCCATAGCGGAACGCATCAACGGCATCTTGAAAACCGAATGGATTTACAGCAACAAATTGAATGCATGGGAGGATACGGTTTCCTTCGCCGGCAGGAATTCATTGCTGTTGTAATACGCTATTAGTACGCGCTCTTTAAACTATTCTGAGTAAAATTTTCTCTATCGTTTTACTATAGTCTTCTATTTCTGATTCTTCGCTTTTTTGTAAAGCTATTTCAGGGCAAGAAAAATTGCGTCCCCGCTACTACCTGACGTTGATTTTTGACTTGTTTCACCACTTCCAACGGATAGTTGGACTCTATGATATCGGCGCCTGACACCAAAATACTGCGATAAGCCGTTGCTCGCTCTTCTTCCGTAGGCAAGCGATCGTAATTGGTAGCTGCTGCAATCAAGCAACAGATTCCGTGGCAATGCAGGAGATGGAATAATTCCTGATTCTCCGCTTTTATTTCGATTCCCGTGCAGGCAAACATTTGGCTGCACGGAATCCCTGCCTTTACATAAGCCTCGAATGTTTCGGGCGTCCGGATAGAAACGGAGAACATCCGGTCGGGACTGTCGTCGTAATAAAACCGGGCGTCTTCCGTCGATCGTACCATATTGATAACATAACGATCCGCATGGTGTTTCCGAATCATGTCTGCAATCATCGGGAGCGGGACGTCCTTTTTATCCAGCACTAAAATGGTTTTGTCCCGCGCCCATTCCAGTATTTCGTCCAGCGTCGGAATTTTATATTCTGTTACATTTCCGGCTTGATCTTTCAAATGCAACTGTTGTAACTCTGCCCATGTATGATCAATCACTTTTCCTTTGCCGGTACTGGTTCGTTCCATGGTGGCGTCATGGAAAACCACAATGACACTGTCTTTCGTTAAACGGGGATCGATTTCGAACATCGTTTGTGCTTGAGATAAAACGAATTCAAATGCCGCAATCGAATTTTCAGGACAATTGTTTGCGATCGTTCCCCTGTGTCCGGAAACTATCGGTTGCATATCCGGTTGATAACGAAAATAAGCGTGCAAGGCTTTCGCATCAGGAAACGACAGGTAATGATTTTCTGCTGGCTTCACTTGCGCCTGGGCCATCCAGGGGATTAAAAAAAGATACAATATATTTTTCATGCTTTCTTTTTGATTTTTTATTCGGATTTCTTTTATTCCAAATCAATGATCACTTTCATAGAATTTTCTTTCTCAATGAAACGATAAGCCTCCATGTAATTATCAAACGGAATATGTTTGCTAATCAACGGATCCAGCAGAATCTGGTTCGAGATAATTGCCCGGGCTGCTTCCAGATAATCTTCGTGCAGATACATCAATGTACCGATCAGTTTCAGTTCATGTTCTCCGAGATAATACATGTTCACCTGCGGATTTTCTGCATACACACCGACAATGACTATTTCTCCTCCTTTCTCAATCTTTTTCAACAGCAAATTCAATGATGATTGCGCTCCAGCTGCTTCAAAACCGACCTGAAAGCCTTCTTTGCCAAAGAACCGGTTTATTTTTTCTTCGTGCGAAGGGTCGCTTACGTTTTGCACGGCATCTATCCCGCATTGTTTGGCAATACCTAAGCGATAATCGTTTACATCGGTAATCATCACTTTGTTAGCGCCTCTTATTTTTGCAAACTGGGCAATCAGATTGCCGATTGTTCCTGCTCCTGCCACCAGCACGTTTTTACCGACCAGATCGGCTCTTGCCGTTGCATGTGCGCCCACCGCGCAAGGTTCGATCATGGCAATTTTATCGAAGGGCAGATTGTTGTCCACCTTGATGATCCGATCTTCCGGAACGATGAAATGACTTTGTGCTACACCCGGCGCCTGGAAACCTTGTATCCGCAGGTTCTGACAAACATTGTAACGTCCTTTTTTACAGAGCACACACTCGCCGCAGACTAACTGCGGCCGAGCGGTTGCCTTGTCCCCGGGCTTCACTTTTGTAACGGATTTACCGATAGCAACTACGGTTGAGCCATATTCATGTCCTTGTATTACCGGATAGGTAACAGCCGGATGTTGTCCGTGCATAACGTGAATATCGCTGCCGCAGATGCCGATGGTATGTATTTTCAAAAGAATTTCATTGTCTTCCAATTGCTCGGAAGTAAGATTTTCTACATCTACATATTGTATCAGACCCGGTTGGATAACTTGCGCCTGTTTCATTGATCGCTTATCCAAAATGATTATTCTATGAATACTTTCAGTGCGGTTTTCCGGCCGGAAACGCTTTTTATGATGGCAATGTAAACTCCTTTTTCCCCGAATATCGTAATTTCCGAAGCATTCCGGTTGCTTGCCATCCGTTGTCCCGTCAAATTAATTAATTCGATAGACTCAATCTCTTCTTTTCCGGTAATTTGCAAAACATTGCCATTTTGTTTGATTAAAAATGAATCCGTATCCGGCGTTGCGATTCCTGTTCCGCTCAAGGAATTGACTTGGTAAGCGCCTATGCCGTAATTGTAGGCTAAATAATAGATGATCGGCTTCTCTCCACGCCAATCCACGGCAACACCGCCATAGCCGTAGGAATTTTGTGCTATGGGGCAGCCATCGTAGTATAAATTGGGCGTGGATGCTTCAATGGTTGCCCCTCCTGGCGTTTCAGGGAGCGTATAACTGACTAAATAGGCAATACCAGCTTCAAATTCATAATAGGCCATGTAGTGTTTTCCATTTCTTTCACCCACGTAGTACGGACCGGTGGAGCGGTTCTTGAATTGGTCGTAATAGATTTGGCCGCCCGTAACCCCATCGTTGTAATATAAGCCGCCGGTAGTGCTCATCCAATAGTAGCCGTTCCCGAGAGGAAGATAGACTGCAAGGTTATTATTTTTGCAATCTGCATGTGCATTCACATCAATCGTTTTTGGCGCACCGCCTTCCAATTCGCACACATATTCTCCCTGCACATGGGTATCTGCTACCAATTCAAGCACATACAGGTTGCTTTGAGGACGAGCGATTGTGAGGCCATAATCGGCAAAATAGAATTTAGCCGATCCGTCGGAGTATTTTCCCGTTATCGTGAATCGATCTCCCAAGCGCGGCTTACTGGCCGTACCAACAGTCAAACCGCTAAACATTAGTTTAGGGGCAGACGTGTGGTTTTTATACATATACACATTGAGGCTTGCCCCGACTTTATACGCCATGCTGGAAACAAAAATCACCCCATCTTCCGATACTTCTACCGCATTGATAAAGAAATCGGATGTTCCATCATTACCAGGAGGCTGCAACAGCCCCACTTCCTCGCCGGTAGCGGGATTCAAAACATGTACGCCCTCGTAAGGAGCCTCGCGGGTAACAACATACAAATACGGATTCCCATTCATCATGCCTAATGCCATCCCGTGGCAATTGCTGTTTGACCCGATGTAATCGGGCAAATTGCCGGTAACCGCCGTTTTTTCCCACAACGTGGTGATGTTTGTGCCGCTTGGGCGTTGTGCCACCAACACAACCGAAATCAGTACAAGACTGATCATCATAACTAACTTTCTCATACGCTTAAATCAATTAAATTGTTAATAAAAAACTATTATTCTATTTGATAAATAGATTCATTTTGCTAGATTTGCTCCGTATCCTATCAAAGTTTCCCGGAGTTGGGCAATATCCACCCGGGCGACGTCTGCTTCATGGGGAACGCATAGAGCGGCAGCCGCGCCGGCCGCCTGTCCCAACCCCATGACAGAGGCTTGCACTCTGACCGAAGCGGAAGCGATTTCATCGGCCGAAAACGCTCTGCCGGCCACTAAAAGATTCGGAAACCCGGGCGCAATCAGACACCTATACGGTATAAATGCCGCATCTTTCAGAAATTCACACCTTTGCTGATGGGTGACGGAGGCATGTATATCCACCGGATGACATCCCCTGGAAATGGCGTCGGGAAAATCGCAGGCATCGAGGTATTCCTTGCCGGTCAGCGTGTAAACGCCTTGGATGCGACGGGTTTCACGCACGCCGGTTTGTGTGGCCGTCGTCGCTAAATAAGCGTTCCGGAAAGCGGGAACATTTTCCCGGAGAAGTTTCACAAAGGTAAACACATCTTCCCGGAGGCGACATTCGGTAGCTGTTGCCTGGCGATTATCGATCATATCTGCATAGGTCCGTGTCATATTCAACAAGACCATTCCTTTCGTCAATATTCCGCAGTACCACGGACCGCCGAACAAAGGAACTGTTTCGGTCTTGTCCAATTCTTCCAGCATTTGCCGGATGGTTAAATCGTGGTAATTCACTCCCTGCTGACTGTGCCTGATCATCGGCAAGGCGTCGGTATCCACCCCTCCTAGCATAAAAATCAAGGAGGCCGGCTGGAGCGTTGCACCGGCAGGTTGCATCGGCACTTCGGACAAGCGCGCCAAATCTGCATCGCCCGTACAATCTATAAAATACTTGGCTGCAATTGCTTCTGTGCCGTTTTTGTTTTCAATAAAAATATGGGTCAACGTATTACCCACTTTTTGACAGCCGCTCAGGTAGGAGTGGAAATAAAGCGAAACACCGGCTTCCAACACCATCCGCTGGGCGATGAGTTTGTATTTTTCGGGCGAAAAGGAGATGTTGCCGAGCGGCTTTTCTTCCTCGGCGCCTCCCACTTCCATCAGGCGTTCGATAAATTCCCAGGGGATACCGCCAATCATCCGGCGTCCGTTGTAATTGAACACACTGATGGGCGCTACCAAACCGGCTGTTGCCATCCCGCCCAGAAAGCCGTAACGTTCAATTAATGCCGTGCGGGCACCACCGCGTGCGGCAGCAATGGCGGCCATAAATCCGGCAGGGCCGCCGCCGCACACCACTACATCGTATCCGGCAATGACCGGAACGTTTTTGTTTTGCGTAATGAATGTTGTTTCCGCATTATTCATAAAAAGTCTCCTCCCATGCTAAAATAAGATGTAATTGCTTCTCCATGTTTTTTGCCCAATAGCGGTAACCTAAGTCCGAAGGATGCACGCCGTCGGTGGAGGTATCCCTGCTGATGGATTCGGACAAGGGACTTTCGACCCAATAGACATTCGGATATTTCCGAACCATTTCCTGCATAAGTTCCTCAACCGTCTTTCGTTTCTTGTCTTCCGCCGTCCGTACTGTCCGGTTGAAATTGGCACCTTCCCTGTGAATGGTCTGCACAAAAATCAGAGGGGTTTGATTGTGTTTCTTCTGGATGATTTCGATGAAAGTTGCTAACCGTTCTCGGATGATTAGATCGGTAGGATTGGAAAAAGCGTCGAAAACGAAAGCATCCGCATCCGTAGCGGCAATGACCCGTGCAAAATAGTCCTGTAATTTGGAGTTTCCACCGAATCCCAGGTTACAGGCTTCGATATTCCTGTTTCTTCCGATTTGCATGGGATAACTCATGCCGGGACGACTGGCGCCCACTCCTTGAGTAAAACTCGAACCGAAAAAGACTATCTTCCGTTTGAATGGATTCGGGAGCGCTTCGATCGTTGCTCCGGCTGGAATACCTATTTTTAAATCCGACAGTTCGGAAAAGGGGGGCAGATAAAGCATACACTCTTTATCGGTCGAATCCATGGAATGAATCAGCGTAAAAGCTTCATTGCGTACCGGAGGCGCCCAGGATTGGGCGTACACCCACCGGTTCTCTTTTTTGATGTACAGGGAAAACCCGGCAGCAGCTATCCCGCTACGGTTGTCTTTTTGGAGTTCCCATTGGTAAACCGGCCACAAATCGATTCGGTTCGCATTGGTTTTGAACAAAACAGCCAGACCCGCCGCGCACCGGGCCTGTTGATTTTCCGACGGGCTAAGCCCCTTGTAAACGGCCGTATCTACCCGGTGATAGACAACAGCAGTCGATAAGGCTTTGCCGGTAATCGTCAATCGGGAAGCGTCGGTGAATTGGATTTCATCGTTGCGCTGTCCGTACAATTCGGCCGAAAGGAACAGGGCGAATATTCCTATATAAATTCGTATTTTCATTTTTCACTACATGCTTGTTGTGGGTAGACGCAAAGCCGGAGAATCGCATCTTTCACGCCGTAGGTACGAATCGCATGGATGCTCGACAAATAGGTTTCCTCCCAACGAAAAGAATGGCTTAAAGGGCCAAACACCGCTTGTTTTTCGATAAATGCTAACGGCTGATCGCCGGCCGACAAGGTGGCGGCTTCCGTTAATTCCTCCAGCAAAGCATCCTGAATAGGATAAGGATATTGGCCGGCGCCGTACAATTCCAAGGTGCGACACCATGCGGCCAGGGCCAATACGCCATATCGGATCGGGCCGTTCCTTTCCAACTGTTCCAGGATGGTGGGAATAAGAAACTTGGGCAATTTGGCCGAACTTTCCGAACAGATTCTCGTAAGCTGGTCTTTGATGTTCGGGTTTTCGAACCGCCGGAACAGGCTGTTTTTGTATTCTTCCAGATCCATCCCTTCAATGGCCCCTAAGAGGGGCGTTACCTCTTCGTCCATGAAAGAGCGGAGCGATTTTTGCAGCAACGGATCATTCATAGATTCATCAATAGTATCGTATCCTGCCAACGAGCCGATCAGTCCCAAAAAGGAATGTCCTGCGTTTAACAGTCTGATTTTCATTTTTTCGTACGGGTCAATATTTGGTACGAACTGGACGCCTACCTTTTCCCATGCAGGGCGGCCGTTCGGAAAATTATCTTCCAACACCCATTGAATAAAAGGTTCGCAGGTAACCGAACAAGCATCTTCTATCCCATATTTTTCATTTAAAAGTTTGCTGTCGTTTTCGGTTGTAACGGGGGTAATACGGTCAACCATACTGTTTGGAAAACACACATTCGCTTGTATCCATTCCGATAAAACCGTATCAACAGCGTCGGTAAAACTTAGCAGCATCTTTTTGGCCACATCGCCGTTGTGCTGGATATTGTCGCATGAAAGGACGGCAAAAGCCGGAATGTTTCTTTCCTTTCTGATTTTAAGCGCGGCAGCAAGCAGTCCGAAAACGGTTTTCGGCATTTGGGGATGATGAATATCCCATTGAATATCCGGATTGCCGATAATAAAATAACCGTTTGTGTCGAAGTTATAGCCGCCCTCTGTGATGGTCAGCGAAACAATCTTCACCTGCGGATCAGACAGTTTTTCAATGGCGGAAGCATGATTATCGGGAACAAAAATATAATTTACAATCGAGCCGATGACCCGCGGACAAATGGCGTTGTCGGAATGTTTGACTACCAAGGTGTATAAATAATCCTGTTCTTTCAATGCCTTGTATATCAGATTGTCTTCAGGCTTGAGACCCATTCCGCAGATGGTCCAATCGGTCAAGCCGTTATTCAACAATTCGTCCAAAAAAAAAGCCTGATGCGCCCGGTGAAAGCCGCCTACACCTATATGGACAATAGACGGCTTTTGTTCATCCCGATTATATAAAGGACATTGTATGCTTGATGGTAATACCTCCAAATTATCTTGATTTAATTGCATTTGTTGTATATCTTTTTTAAGTTGTAAACACCTCCGTCTTTTTGTCCGCAGTACATCATCAGGTTGTTTCCATAGAAATCGATATCTTCCGGTTCGCCGGCAACAATATCCTGTACGTCAATCACTTTTTCAACCTGTTTTGTTTTCAGGTTGACGATAATGACGTCGCGATGTCCGTCTTTGTACTTTTCCTCTCCGGGAGCGCTATGTCGTCCCACCGGCAGATAGAGGTAATTCTCCCGGATTGAGGCTCCTTGCGAGAGATTGCGGAAACCGATTTCAAACTGCTCGAGTATATCATCGTCCGTAAAGACGACCTCTTTCCGGTCGAGCGAAGGTAAAGGGAACTTGGAAATTCGGTAAATTTTTGTCCCGATGGAATCCACAACAGCGTCCGATGGTCGTCCGATGGCATACAGATACTTTTGTTTCCGGTCAACAACCCAGTCGAAACTCCGGTTGGTTGTTCCTTCGATTTTCAGTACCTGAATCAGTTGCGAACCGTTGCGTGTTACGCTTTCCACGAAACAGCACAGTTCTCCATAACATTCGGCTACGTAGAAAGAAGGAAATTCTTTGTTTTCTGTCGGAAATTCTACACCAAAAGAAGCATTGTTGCAATGATTCTTTTCATATTTTGCACTTTCCATGTCAAAATCGGCCTCTAAGCGTTCGTTTTTCAGATTATAAATCCGGCAATGTCCGCCGTTGTTCAGCAGGAATGCAAAATGTTTGTAAATGGCCATCCCTTGGGCCGCTTCTTGATTATAAGTTGCAGGGAACGAATATTTGTCGGCCGTTTGTGCCGTTACTGGCCACCCTAATCCCAATAGCAGCAACAATAAAAGCTGTTTTCTTATATTTTTCATGATTATCCTTTTAATGCTATTTGGATATTTAACTTAAAGCCGGGTTGTTCTCCGCTGATAAGGCAATTCAGCCGCAGCCAGTTCCCGAAATGTTTTACCCGCAGGAAATGAAGACCTTTTTGAGTAATCGGTTCGGATATTGTTCCTTCCTTCGCCCAATGGACGCCATCGTGCGATATTTCGATTTCGGCTATCAGCGACGGATGTTGCCCGGAGAGGTTTTCTACCATGATAAAAAAGATACCTTCGTCAGCCCAACCGCCTTCGTAAGGGTTAGTCTGGAAATCTTCCGTGAAAACCTTTTTGACCTCCAGATGGGAGGCATTAAATAGTTTCATATTGCTTGTTTTTTTGAGGGTTGATACAAATTTATTTCTGTTTATTCTTGAGAAACAACTACCGAATCAATGAAAAGGAACACTCTCCGGTTGGTATCGGTTTCAATCCAGACGAGCGGATTCATCAGTCCGTCGATACGGTCGTACGGGGGCGATAGAAAAATGGGATGCCGCTCCAAATCGAAGGTTTTGTCCTGACATTGCATCTCAACATATTCGCGCTGCTCGGTGTCAATCAGCAGTCGCAAGTATTGCCAATTGATTTTACAGTCGGTTTCGTTGTAACACAGCGACTGGCGTCCGTCGCGGATATCCTTAAAGCCGTCGTGCCGTCCGTCGGGATAGCGGCGACCGAACCAGAAAGGGTCGATGCCTTTGGTACACCAGTCGCCTTCGGTTCCGTAAGCCCAGTCTTTGTCGTCTTTTGCCGAAGGATAGGTTATTTGCCATTTCTTTTGCAGTTGTCCGTCCACTGAGTTGAGATACCGCACACCGACATGATACCGGTTGCCTCGTTCCTGCAAGTCCCAACCCGCGCCGAAAGCGCGAATAGAAGCCTCGTGCAAGCCGGGCAGTTTGCCTTTGCCGTCCACTTTGTCCTGTTCGGCAGTATAGGCAAACCACATTTCCAACTGCAAATATTTACGTTTCAGGTGGTGGAAAGAAAGCCGTTTGATGGCATGTCCCATGGAACCTGGCGCCGGCGGTTCTGCGTAGGGATTGGCCATCGGCCGGGTAGATACTTTCAGGCTGTATTGTCCCGAAAGCGATCCGAGAGAACCCGGATAGCTGAAAGTAGCCGTACTCAACATCACCGGCGGCCACTGGGATTTGATCATGATACTGGCACTCTCCTCAAAGTCGGGAGCATCGCAAAAGTTCGGCATAATTTCCATCCAACCATTATATCCAGCATTGAATACGTCGTGAATTAACACGTGCTTAAGCGGTTGAAACCTCGATAAATGAACTTGTTCCATTTTATAGAATGCATTTTGTGTCCTGTTTTTATTTCTTTTGGTTTTTTCGTTTCCTTATCCAATACCTGATCAGGAATGCAATAGAGGAAACACCAAGGAAGAGGATGGCAAAGCAAAACGTCTGCCCTTTCCTCTCCGTGCTGCCGAAAGCGATCAACACCATGGTAATACCAATAGCCGCATACGTTCCGAAAAGAATTTTGAATGCCAGGGAAGAATACATGGATCCGGAGATTTTTGCCTTTTCCAATTCTTTTACCGTTAATATTTTATTCTTTTGGAAGAGATGGGAAACCCGATTCCATCCTGCGTCTTGTTCTTTTTTCCACAAGAATAATTCGATCAACGTCAAGAGCGCGACGGGCGTAATCAAACCGACAAACGCATCCACAAACTGGACGCGTTCCTGTATATATGTATAGATTGCATTTCCCCATTCGCTGTGTGTAAACAAGCCGTTCGTATTGAACCCGAATTTAATAATCAGCGCAATCGTGTAGGTAATGCCCATGGATAGCCAAATTGATTTTTGTCCGATACGTTTGGAAAACAATCCCCAAAGAGAAGGGATAAAGAGCGGCGATATGACTAACGTGAGAATGGAAACAACCACCCGTTCGGCACCACCCAATACAGGAATCATTACCGCTATCAGGGTAATAAGTATGCCGTAAATGTAAGTAAACGATCGACCGACATTCATTAGGCGTTTTTCGGATGCAGCCGGACGATAGGCCTTATAAATATCGAAGGTGAAAACATTCGCATACACATTGAGCGTACCCGAAATCGTACTTAAAGTAGCAGAAATCATGGCTGCCAACATCAATCCCAACATGCCCGGCCCCAACACATGCTGGCTCATCAACATATAGGATTGCTCCGGATTGGCGTCCGGACGGATTGTCCGGTAAACCAAGCAGGGAATGTACCATATAAGGGGAGTGATCAAATAAAGGACTCCTACGAGCCAAACGCTTTTTTTTGCATCTTTCTCGGTCGGGACGCTGATATAGCGCTGTACGAAAGGCCAATCGCCGCCAATCATGAAGATATTCAAGAAAAGCCACAAGACCATCCACACAAACGAGTATTCGTTGCTGAATAAGGAAAAATACCCCTCCGGTGCGTTGGCAATGAAAGCATCCATGCCTCCCACACTCTTGAAAGAGAGGGGAATCATAATTAAAACCATGGCTATCAATACCGCAAACTGGACAAGATCGGTCATCAACACCGCGAGGTATCCTCCCAATGCGGTATAGACGAAAGTGATAGCGCCCAGCAACAATATGGCGTATGTAACCGACAAATGACCTGTTTCCGGATTAACAAGGAAATGTCCTTCCGGCAACGGGATCAAAGCCACAGCCATAATAGCAATCGCGTAAAGCGCCACCGCTACATGCACGCCGCGCCCGATGATGCCGACGATGGTGTAAAAACGAGTCGCCGGTTGGCCGAAACGGATACTGATATATTCGGCAGGCGAGTTAATTTTGAGTCGCGACCATTTGCCTGCCACCAACCCGCCGACCACCATCGAGGCAATCCCTAATGTCAGGCCAACCACAATGGCCACTATTCCGGAACGGAAGGCCACGCCTCCCCATACGACAAAAGTGCTTGCGGAAAAGATGGTCATATAAGTAGATAAGCCCGACAGCCACCATGAGGAATTTCTACCAGCGATAAACATGTCCTTGGAACTCTTGATTTTCTTACCCAGCGTTCCTCCTAATACCAATAGTCCGATGAAATAGACTATGATAATAATATAATCGATTATCGTCATTTTCCTCTGTTAATTACATGAATAGGGGCCAAAAATCTTGTTTATTTTATATTCTTCATTGGTATCATCGAGCACATAAATGGTGTATTTCAGACCTTGCGGTTCTACCCGCACCACAATGTGGCCTTGCGTACCGTAGAATTTAGAGAGATAGGCGCTTAATCGGGTTTTATTGGCGTCGGTCATGTTGGTAGTAAATATCTTGCAACCGGCGTTGGCTGCATACATCCGTCCGATGGTATCGGGATTGGGTTGCACATCCCGCCATGTGTGGCAAATGACGACGGAAGGACTCAGTTTCTTGAGAAATGCTTCACCATTGCAATTGGACGTCCCATGGTGATTGGCTTTCATGACGTCAACGGCTGTCATTACCTTGGTTACGGGAGCTTCCACATCTTTCCATGCATACGTACTCTTACCGTTGTATTGAAGGTCGCCGCCCGCATAATATTTGAATTTACCGTAGGTCAGGTAAAAAGCCAGACTGAATATATTTTCATCGGGAGAAGCGGCTACGACTTCGGCCACATTGTCGGGCAAAGTGTTGACCGATTCGGTACCCGAACCTGTCCACGCCCAGCCGTTGCCCATGATGTTTCGCACTTGAAAGCCGGTATATTTGGAGGGCGCTTTCTTCAGTACAATCTGATCGGTTTTGCCAACGTCGAATTTTTCGATGACTGCTCCATAAGCCGTTTTAGCCCACTCGGTGAATTTCCGGTAATTGGCTTTGGCGGAAGCTGCTGTGGAAGTGTTTGGATAGTTGTAAACGGGATAGTCGCGGTCGATCATCTTTTCGAACCGGAGTTTTGTTCCTATTTCCGTGATGCCGTTGATGCGGAAATCGCCCGACTCCGATAGCGGCGTATCCGTGGAGTAGTTGCCCATGTGATCTGGATCCCAGTGAGTTAACATAAGGTAGTTGAGCCGGTCGTTCACCCCTTTCATAAAATGGCTCACGTAGTTGACGATTACCTGTCCAGATGTGATAGCCCTGCTGGGCTTGGCGTCTGTCGGAGGTATGGCGTCCGTCGTGGAAAGCAATGACCCTGCCACATCCACCAACATGGTTGTGCTGTCGGGGAGAATGTAGAACGTGCTCTCGCCCCTGCCCGTATTGATCGCATGGATATCCAAATACCCTTCCTGCCAATTCGGCAATACATCGCCCACTCTCACTACGGCGTCGGGAGTGTCGGGAGTGGGTTTTTCATCTTCGGGTATCTCTTTTCCACAACCGACGAATGGGAAAAACATTAAGCCTACACTAGCCATACCACTTCTTTCTAAAAACTGGCGCCTTGATATTCTTTTATCTTTCATAATGATTTTTTTTATTATTACCATCTAAAAAGTGTCCTGTCATTGCGGCCTATTCAGTTTTTGGGATTGCGGATAAGCCCGCAATGACAGAAGACTGTTTAGATCCATTTTCTTACAATCAATACCCCGGATTTTGCGGCTTTAGATTTTCGTTTATAGCAAGCTCTTTGGATGGAATCGGCAACAGGTATTGCCTTGCCGGAACGCTTCTCTCGAAAATCTGCCTGAATTTGTTCGTTGCAGTTAAAGGGGTAAAGTCGGGACACCCGTTGTCGTCGATATCAATCGTTATGCCTTTGGGGAAGAAATAATCGCCGCTGGCAATGTTTGCCTGTAATCCCGCCTTTGCCGGTAATCCATACAGTGGACGCTGCATCACCGTTTCGATCAGGCGCCAACGAATAACGTCGAACCACCGCCGGTTTTCCCACGCCAATTCGCAACGACGTTCGGTGCGGATAATCTTCCGCAACTTGGCTTGATTGGTTTCCGTTACCGCCGGATATTTGGTCGTTTCCGAAACCTTGCATTTGTAAGCGCGGGCGCGTACCTGATTGATAGCGTCCAATGCGGAGTCATCGATTTCATTCAGTTCCATTTTGGCTTCGGCATACATCAGCAGCACATCGGCATAACGCATGATAATCGAGCTTTTTTCCGTTGCTTTATCATCCGTCCATTCTTCATCCACTCCTTTTTTAAGACACATCCCGCTGTAAGCGGCATATTGATCGCTCAACTGCGAATCTTTATTCGTTACATTTCTGTTGGTACTCAGATTCAGCACCGTCGCTACCCCTGGATTATAAATAAAACCCAGGTGCGCCGTTCCGAACTCAACACAGGTATAAGCGCAGCGCGGGTCGCGGTTTTTGAACGGCTCGTTCAGGCTGAAGAGCGGCGATTCATCAATCGGCTTGCCGTCGGTACAGGGAAAAGCGCAAAACAGTTCCAACGAAGGTTGAGCGGTCGCTGTTCCACCGGCGTTGCGGGTGTACATGCTGTTGCAACTTTCGGAGTTATCCAGCAAATCCTTGGAGCGTGGAATCGTGAATATCAGCTCGTCCGACTTTCTTGTCTTAGTTAAGAACAATTCGCCGAAATCGGGATGCAGCGAGTAAACGCCCAAATCGATACAACCCTTGGCGGCTGTAGCAGCAGTAGCATAGTCGAGCATCCATGTGGCTGTCCGGGCCTTGAAAGCATAGGCCGTACCTTCGGTCACCCGCAATAATCCGGACGAATACGTCTTGGGTAATTTTTCAATAGCCTTGTCGAAGTCTTCATAAATGGCCTTCAAAATGATGTTCTTATCCGTTCGGCCAATCTTGTAGGCGTCCTCCAGCGAGAGATAATCTGTATAAAACGGGACGTCGCCCCACAAGAATACCAGATAGGAATAGAAGACCGCACGGAAAAAATGCGCTTCGCCTTCAAACTGTTCCAGTAAATCATCAGAAATATTCCCTTTGGCATGTTCCAGACTAAGCAGGATGGTGTTGGTACGTGCAATGGCTTTGTAAGTATTGAGCCACATGGTTTCCACATAGCTGGTTTCGCCGTTATACGTACCGGCTATCCAATCATACACATATTCGCGCTGCGACCAATCGTCGGTATAACGGTCGGTATGAAACAACCGCATGCATTCCCAATACCACAAGGCTCCGCGATAGAGATCGTCGAGCGACATGCGCAATTCGATTTCGTTGCTGTACCAGTTTTCGGTCGAACCTTCCGAAAGCGGATTCAAATCCAAGTTCTGACAACCTGCAAAGAATAACAGGATGGTCATTATTGTCGATAATATTATCTTTTTCATATTCATATTCTATTTTAAAATTGAACTTGTATGCCAAAATTGAATGACTTTGTAACATAAGAAGTCGTACCGGCTTCCGGATCCCAGCCTTTGGGGAATTGGCTGAAGGAAAAAAGGTCGGAAGCCGAAGCCCATAAACGGATGTTGGACAGTTGCGCCCCGTGAACAATCTTTTTGGGTAGCGTATAGCCGAGGGTAATATTCTTCAACCGGAAGTAGGAACCGTCGATGATCCAATAGTCGGACATTTTATAATTGTTGCCTTGATAGCCTATTTGGGAAAGGCGCGGATATTTGGCTGCGGCATTCTGTTCCGGCGTATTGAAATTACTGAAGTAATGTCCGTCCACAAAATCGGGGAAAGTGTACCAGCCCGCCGTTTGATAAACATGATCGGCGGTCAGCAGGCTGTTTTGCTTGCCGACGCCTTGGAAGATCAGCGACAGGTCGATGCCTTTATAGCCGACATTGATGTTCCCTCCATAGAAATACCTCGGTAACGAACCGCCCAGCAATACACGATCGTAATCGGGTGTTATTTTGCCATCGGGCACACCGTCCGGACCGCTCACATCTTTAAATTTCACATCGCCCGGCTTGGTGGAAGCGGTCAGGGTCGGTGATGAAGCCACTTCTTCCGCTGTCTGGAACAACCCATCGGACAGGTAGCCGTAATATTCGGCATATTCACTTCCCTCGCGGATGATGGTATTGCCATCGAACACGATACCCGACAGGTTGCCCATCACCGACCGATAGTCGGACAGGTTGGCGCTGATAGAATATCGCCAATCGCCTATTTTGTCTTTCCATTCCACCTGCAAGTCCCAACCCTTGGTATTCATGATACCGGCATTTTGTTGAGGATTGTTGTAGCCCAGCAAGTCGGGGATTTCAAGCGCCAGCAACATGTCATGAGTCGTTTTATCGTAGTAATCGAAGCTCAGCGACAAGCGGTTTTTGAAAAAGTGGATATCCAAACCTGCGTCCAGTACCTCGGTTCGTTCCCATGTAATGTTCTTGATATTGTAAGTCTGTTGAGCAGACGTTATTACAGACTCAAGGGCTCCTGCAGAGTTAACCAGAACTGCGTTCTCGAAAGCCATAATCGCCTGATAAGGATAATTTCCCACCCGTTCATTCCCCAGATTTCCCCACGAAGCCCTGAGTTTCAGGAAGGATAGCGGGCCGAGATGCAGTTTTTTGATAAAGGGTTCTTCGGTAACCACCCAACCGGCCGAAACAGAGGGAAAGGTTCCCATACGAAAATCGCGATCGAAGCGCGACGACTGGTCGGCGCGTATATTGGCCTGAAACAGGTATCTGTCGCCAAAACTGTAATTGGCCCGACCGAACAGGGAACGGTAAGCGTTTTCGTATGCATTGCCCGAATTTAATATATAATTCAGGTTCCCTCTGTCCAGATAGGGGAAATTCGACAATTCCATCATATCGGAAGATGCACCCAGCGTTTCGGTAAATGCGTAATAATCTTCGTAACCTGCCAGCAAGGAAAGCTCGTGCACTTGGTTGAATGTAGCTGAATAATTTGCCAGCAACTGTTTGGTCGTTGTACGTATTTCGCCTCTGCTTTCGCTCAGACTATTGTTAACGCAACCGGCAATATAACTTTCCAACAAAGTGGGGTCGTCGAGGCTGTAGTACGGGACTTTTTTCACGAAATTTTTTCCTTTACTGATGGAAGCCGTCGGCGCAAAAATACCAGTAATGGTAAGATTCTTGACTGGAGTGAAATCCAGACCGATTCGTCCGGTCATATAGTCGCCCCATGAATTGTTGAATCCGCCGTAATGTAGGCGGGCGTATGTGTTGGTACCGTTACGTCCACCCGAAATACGTCCGTCGGGATACAGGGGTGCCCATAACGGGCCATATACGTATGCAGCCGCAAGGGGATTGACTTGCGGCCTTTCGGAAATGGTGCGAAGATAGGAGCCGTCCACCGTCGCCGACAAATACTGATTGAGTTTGATGCTGTTGTTGACGCGAGCCGTCACGCTTGTATAAGAACGATGGTCGTACAAGGCATCCGTCTTTTCATAACCGATGGAAGCTTTCGACTTGATAACATGGTTCCCATAGTTCATCGAAAGGTTGTGTTTTTGTCTGGGCGCGGAATTATTAATCAAATAAGATTTCCAGTCGGTAATCGGGTAATGTCCCGGGTCGATCCGGTTGTTTTCGGCATAGCTCCCAATGTAGTCTTGAGAATAGACAAAGTATTCGTTCCCGGGTATATTACCTGCGTCGTTCCATGCCACTTCGTTGTTCATTTCCATATAGCGCTTGTAGTCAACTACGCCAGGGAAGGTGGTCGCTTTCACAAAACCCAACGTTCCCGAATAATCGATGTTCAACGATCCATCTTTGGCCCTTTTCGTCGTTACCAGGATAACGCCGGCCGAAGCTCTTGCTCCGTAGATAGAAGCCGAAGAAGCGTCTTTCAGCACGGATATGCTTTCGATATCATCCACATCCATGGCGTTCAGAGAACCCGGTACTCCGTCCACAAGAATTAAGGGATCGGAAGTGCCGATAGTGGTAATCCCGCGCACCCGTATGGTGGCGCCATCTCCCGGCATAGAACCGGAACGGGTAATTTGTACACCCGGCATCGTTCCCTGCAATGCCTGGGATACGCTGGTAGCCTGAATATTGGAAAGTTTTTCGCCTCCAACATTGGCAACAGCGCCGGTTAAATCGGCTTTCTTAATCGTTCCGTAACCAATGACTATCAGCTCGTCCAAGGTTTTTGTATCTTCCTCCATGACGATATTCAAATGATTACCCTTAACGACTGTGATTTCCTGTGTTGTATAACCGATGTACGATATTTGCAACACAACTCCTTCTGGAACAGCAATCGAGAATTTTCCATCGATGTCTGTTATTGCTCCGTTGGTTGTCTCTTTTTCAATTACGCTGGCGCCGATAACCGGCTCTCCGGTGACGTCAACAA
>JAISFI010000082.1 GCA_031263685.1 Dysgonamonadaceae bacterium
CCGGGTGAGGAGAGGATCGGACTTGAGAGTCAAAGTAAAGTTGAATTTGAAAGAAATCGCATCCGGTGTAGAGAAAAAAATCAAAGTAAAAAAATCTGTGGCTTGTAAACATTGTTCCGGAACAGGAGCTGAAGGCTCCGATGGTATAAAGACTTGCACCACCTGCAAAGGTTCCGGTACGGTAACGCATATAAGCAATACGATCTTCGGACAAATGCAATCTGCATCTGTCTGTCCTACGTGTAACGGCGATGGAAAGATTGTCACTCGGAAATGCTCTTATTGCAATGGTGAAGGCGTCGTTTACGAAGAAGAAATGATAACACTCAACATCCCTGCCGGCGTCATGGAAAGCATGCAACTTTCCATGAGCGGAAAAGGAAATGCAGCCCGTCGGGGCGGTGTTAACGGCGATCTTCTGGTACTTATCGAAGAAGAGTCACATCCGGAATTGATACGGGATGAAAATGACTTGATATACAATCTTTTATTAAGTTTCCCGACTGCTGCATTGGGAGGAACGGTCGAAGTTCCCACCATCGATGGACGGGCAAAAGTAAAGATCGATCCGGGTACTCAGCCCGGCAAGGTTTTGCGACTGAGAAATAAAGGACTGCCCAGCGTAAACAGTTACGGTTCGGGCGATTTATTGATCAACATCAATGTATATGTACCCGAAAATCTGTCTCAAAAAGAAAAAGAACTGTTGGGCGCATTGGAGAATGCAGAAAATTTCAAACCTTCACCGTCCCAGAAAGAGAAGATTTTCAACAGGTTCAAGCATATTTTTGAGTAAAGTTTGAGTAAAGAATGAGAATAAAATAAACACGAAAGTAAAATAAACATGAAAATAGCGATTGTAGGTACGGGATATGTAGGCTTGGTGACAGGCACTTGCTTTGCAGAAATGGGAACGGAAGTTATCTGTGTAGATGTAAATCGTTCCAAGATAGAAAATTTGGAAAAAGGCATCATTCCCATTTATGAGCCGGGATTGGAAGAATTGGTGCACAAAAATCACCAGGCAGGTCGTTTGGCCTTTACTACCGATTTGAAGTTGGTTATAGATGACGTAGATGTTATCTTTTCTGCCGTCGGAACGCCTCCGGGAGAGGATGGAAGCGCCGATTTGAAATATATTCTGGAAGTTGCACGAACCATAGGACAGAACATCAATAAGTATATGCTGGTTGTCACTAAAAGCACCGTTCCTGTGGGAACCGCCCAACTGGTCAAGAATGTGATCCGGGAAGAACTGGATAAGCGAGGATTGAAAATTGATTTTGATGTTGCTTCCAATCCTGAGTTTCTGAAAGAAGGCGCTGCAATCAAGGACTTTATGAGTCCTGACAGAGTCGTCGTTGGCGTTGAATCGGAACGGGCTGAACAATTAATGAGCAAATTATATCATCCCTTTCTGTTGAATAATTTCAGGGTGATATTTATGGATATTCCTTCTGCAGAAATGACAAAATATGCAGCCAATGCCATGTTGGCCACCCGTATCAGTTTTATCAATGACATTGCCAACCTGTGCGAAATCGTAGGCGCCGATGTCAACATGGTACGAAAAGGGATTGGTGCGGATGCCCGCATTGGTAACAAATTTCTGTATCCGGGATGCGGCTACGGAGGCAGTTGTTTCCCAAAAGATGTGAAAGCGCTCATTAAAACGGCGCAAGAACATAACTATGAGATGCAAATTCTGAAAGCGGTAGAAGCTGTCAATGAAAAACAAAAATCTATCCTCTTCGACAAACTGATGAATCATTTTAACGGCGATTTGAGAGGAAAAACCATCGCTTGTTGGGGATTATCTTTCAAACCGGAAACAGACGACATTCGCGAAGCTCCTGCATTTGTGCTGATTAATAAGATATTAGCCGCTGGAGGAGCGGTGAAAGCATACGACCCGATTGCAGTAGAAGAAACGAAAAAAGTCTTGGGCAACGCCATCACTTATGCAAAAGATATATATGATGCTGTAATAGATTCCGACGCTATTCTGCTGATTACGGAATGGAAAGAATTCCGCTTGCCGTCATGGACAGCCATGCGCAAACTCATGAAATCGCCGGTATTGCTGGACGGTCGGAATATTTATGAAAAATCCGATTTGGAAGAAAACGGATTTACTTACTATTGCATCGGTCGTTGAGCGAACATCCGCTACAAGTATTGTGCCGCTTATTCTTTCCGGAGAGTAAGCGGTAACATTTTCCGGCGATAACCAATACCACCAATCCTCCAATAATATACACTGTAATATCTTGCCACATAGTCAGTTTTGTTTTATCATTTCTTTTAGTGTATCACATGAATACCGTTCCCAACTGATATACAATGAAACAAACCACCCATGCAAGCAACGTTGTGTAACCGATTGCAAAGAATGCCCATTTCCAGGAATTTGTTTCATTCTTGATAGCGGCAACGGTAGCTATACACGGAAAATAAATCAGTACGAATAGCAGTAGATTTATGATTATAAGCAGATTAAATGCAGGCGTTCCATCGGATTTTACTTCCAGTGGCAACTGATTTTCCAGCAACTGTTCATCATCCGTTCCTGTATATAATACGGATAATGTACTGATAACAACCTCTTTGGCTGCCATTCCGGAAAGCAGGCTGACGCTGATTTTCCAATCAAATCCCAAGGGGCGAAGAACAGGCTCGATAAACTGTCCTAATTGTCCGATACAGGAATTTTTTTGCTGTTCGATGCGGGCAGTCTGCGAATCAATGTTTGCCTCTTGCACTTCATTTCTCGGATAATAACTCAAAAACCACATCAGAATAGATGCAAT
>JAISFI010000009.1 GCA_031263685.1 Dysgonamonadaceae bacterium
TGGAAGTTTATCCCGTTCCAACGGTACTTCTTTCGCAACGCCTGTTATGGCGGGACTGGCTGCCTGTCTTTGGCAGGCTTTCCCTGAATGGACGAATTTGGAATTAATCGCCTGTTTGCATCAAATCTCACAGAAACCCGGCGACGACATTCGTTTTGGATTTGGGATTCCGGATATTTCTAAGGCCTTTGAGGATAGTTCTACTGAAATTGTGGTAAAGGATAGCGGTACGAATGTCTTGATTCGACATATTGGGAAATCTCTGCTGATTCAACTGGACGGGGATCAATTGCCGCTTTACCGCTTATCAATTTACGATATGCTGGGAAATCTTGTAGAAGTTATCAATCCCTTGCCGGATACTTCTGTAGATATCAGTCATTTGCCGGGCGGATTGTATGTAGTACATTCGGAAGGCCCGGATATTTGCCAAACGTATAAATTTATTTTTCGCTAAATGGAGCCGCTGACACTTACAGCGCTCAATCGCCAGGTATCACTGCTTATCCGGGAAACTTTTTCCGAATCGTACTGGCTGACGGCAGAGGTGAGCGATGTTCGCGTAAACCCGAATCAGGGGCACTGTTACCTGGAATTTGTAGAGAAAGATCCGAAAACCCAAGCCTTGGTCGCCCGATCGAGAGGCAATATCTGGAGTAATACTTTCCGCATTTTAAAACCGTATTTTGAGCAGGCTACCGGACAGACTTTTGTTTCCGGAATCAAAGTGCTGGTGAAGGTATCGATCGATTTTCATGAACTTTATGGATATTCGTTGAACGTTTTGGACATTGACCCCACTTATACATTGGGAGATATACAGCGACAACGGCAATTAATACTCAACCAGTTAGCGGAGGAAGGGGTGCTGGATCTCAATAAAGAATTGCCTTTCCCCCTGTTCCCGCAGCGGGTGGCAGTCATCAGTTCGGCAACAGCCGCCGGTTATGGAGATTTTTTGAATCAACTGGAACATAATCCATCCGGTTTTGTGTTTTATCCGAAACTTTTTCCGGCAACGATGCAGGGCGAAAAAATAGAAGATTCCGTGATTGACGCTTTAAACAGGATTTATACTTACAGGGAACTGTTTGACATTGTAGTGATTATCCGTGGAGGAGGAGCAACTTCCGATTTGCATGGTTTTGACTCTTATTTGCTGGCGGCCAACTGTGCGCAGTTTCCCTTACCGATTATCACCGGAATTGGTCACGAAAGAGATGAAACGGTACTGGATTATGTAGCCAATAAACGAGCTAAAACGCCGACAGCCGTAGCGGCTTATCTGATTGATTCGGTCACGGAAACCTGGTCTGAAATGGAAGAAGCACATCAGAGCATGGTGGACTTTTACGGAGAGGTGCTTGCGCTACAAAAGCAACGCTTGCAATCATCGGCCTATCGGTTACAGACCAATACTTCAGTATTGTTGGAAAGGCATAAAACATCATTGCAATTATATCAAACACACATCTGCAATGTTTCGACGCAGCTTATCGAACGTAAAAAACACCTTCTGGCTGTGCATGAACAGTTCCTGCAACTGTCATCTCCGCGACACGTACTTTCTCGCGGCTATTCCGTTACACTAAAGGATGGAAAAGCCGTTAAGTCGGCAGATGCGCTGCAGAAGGGAGATACGATTCAAACCGTGTTCGGTGCGGGGAAAGTGGAGAGTGTTGTCAGATAGCCGTCTCGCGGAATAACTACCCTTTTCCAAAATCGTCTCGACGTTTTTCCCAAATCGTTATTACGTTTTCTCCAAATCGTTATTACGTTTTTGGTAAAACGTCAAGACGTTTTTTACAAGACGTTTAAGCCTTTTAATGATGACTGCCGTTTGCGTCATGTCTGTAACGGATACAGCAGTCATCAAGCAATTTATTTGATAAATAATTTTCTGACTGTCTGTGATTTCTCCGAAACGACTTTTACGGTAACCATCCGTTCCTCGCCGGGAATGGGCAGTGCGCAGGACGTTTCTGATGCCATGCCCGGCGTCCCGGCCGTGTACTGCACGAGCAGCCGACCTTGAGCGTCAAACAGCGAGACGCTGAGCAATGGATCACTTAAATCACTTTTCACATATAAAACACTGTTTTCCTGATAAATCAGGATGTCATGAGCGGTGGTTTCATCATTGATGCCTGTATTTGTGCCAAGTATGCGGATATAAAAGCGGTCGGTAATATCGCCTGTCGTGTTGTTGAAGGCGTATTCTGTGGATGTTTCCAACTGGATGGCCTGTCCACCTTTGGCGACATCTATCAGGTATACATCTCCGTCGAAGCTTTCGGCGCCGGTGATCTCGAATTTCAATTCTCCGAGTTCATTTGTTCGGATGCCTAAGGCGATGTCTTCGCTCAGGCTGCCGAGGGTATTGATGGAAGCGGCGGCATTATCTACCAGACTGTAGAGGACGGCGGTCTTTTTGACGTCTTCGGCAAAGAGCGTCCAGGCATCGGAGTTGTCTTCAAAGCTGTTGGAAGCGCCGGACTGATAGCGGATTTCCGCTTCGCTTTGCAGCACGTTGTGTCTGTAAACTTTCAGGTGCAGGCGAGGAGGCTGGGCGGCGGTGAAGCTGCGAAAACTGCTGCCAACATTTGCTACGGACATCGCAGGCGTGAAACGCAGGGTGGATACATCTGCCGCTCCGTTTCGCAATACTACGAACGACTGTTGCGGGGCAATGTAACTGCTGCCATAACTTTCAGCTTCGGCAGGCATTTGATTGGTTGCCGTGAAAGAACTGCCATTCCAGACATAAAAGGCATTGTTTATCTTGTTGCTGTTTGCAGTATAAAAGGCGCTGAAATCCAGATGAGACATAAACGGATTCGCAATCAACAGATTCGTATAGCCTGCTTCGTTGCCATTCTCTACTTCCATGTCAAATGAGCGGTTGTCTTTTCCAGCGTTCTGATTGAATTTGTCGTAGAAGGCAAAGCGGTAACTGTTGATGCGGCTGGGAATCTCTTCCGTATAGGCCACACTTGTTCCTCCCTT
>JAISFI010000091.1 GCA_031263685.1 Dysgonamonadaceae bacterium
AAGTCATGAAAAGAAATTATAAAGTTTTCAGTAACATAGTGCTTGTGAATATGACAGTGATGCTGCATGTCCTGACGCCGGCCTCTGCCGGCGTGGGACTGTATGGTAAACAACAGGTATCTACCTCATCCACACAGACCAGCGAGACGAAGCAAAGCCTGCTATCTTCCTCATCCAGCGGTAGTATCGGTTTATTTGATACCTCCTCCCAATCCACCCTGACAGAGACGCCAGGCGGCATTGGTGACGGGCATGGGAATCACGTTCCGGTAGCGGATGGCGTGGGCATCCTGCTGCTGATGGCGGGAGGGTACCTTTTGAGGCGGAAATCTTAAATCACAGTTCCGACGAAAAAATGCATCCAGAACGGATGCTATCCCGGTAGCCCGACGTGAAACGTCGGGTGTATGTGCGACGTTAAAACATTCGGGCTACCGAGATAGAATCCGTTCCGGATTCCGGATCCGATCTTTATCTCGCAATTTTAAACCGTGCCGCGCAAAGTATAAACCGCACGCAGTATAGTCGAAAATCAGTTCGTTTTTGAGGTTATTATCATAGCTTTTCCTGTTTTTACGCCAGTGGCGGAAGCTTCGAACATAATTTCGCCATTTGTTTCTCCGGCCTGTATGATGGCTGTTAGCTGTCCGCTGAAAAGCGGCATTTCCGGCAGATGAAAAGGATACAGGCAAGTGGGATCGCCATTGGCAGAAGCCCTGTATTTACCGGTTCCCGTCACTTTGAAATGAATTACGCGATTATCCGAAGGACACAAATTACCTTCTTTATCAACCACGCGTACATTGATGTATGCCAAATCTTTGCCGTCGGCCTGTATCGTTTTCCGGTCGGGAATAAGTTCTATCCGGTGAGGCTTTCCGGCAGTTCGCACGATTTTTTCTTCGGCTTTATTGCCATGCTTATCATAAGCAATGACTTTGAGTTCTCCAGGTTCGTATTTGACGTCCATCCACATCAGGCGATAGCGGTTCTGTAATGTGGAGTCGTTTTTCGAACGTTTGCCTTGACTTTTTCCGTTCACGAACAATTCGGCAGAAGGCTCATTCGTGTAAACAAAAACGGGAGTTGTTTCGCCTTCACGCCCTTCCCAGTTCCAATGCGGAAGTATATGCAAGGTATTTGCCTGCTTGTTCCAGATGCTTCGATACAGATAATAACGGTCTTTCGGGATACCGGCCAGGTCGATAATTCCAAACATGGAACTGTGATTGGGCCATGCATCGGTATCGTAAGGCGAAGGCTCTCCGAGATAGTCAAAACCTGTCCATACGAATTGTCCGAGTGTCCATTCATAATCGTCGGCCAGGGCAAAATCTTCGTCGGGAATATTCGACCACGAACAACATTCCATGTCGTAGGAAGACGATTGGTGGTCGGAGTACAAAGCATCAGCTTGTTTCCTTGCCGGAAACTTATACACGCCGCGCGAACTGACTGTCGAAGCTGTTTCGGAACCCAGCAGCAGATTTTGCGGAAGTTTTTTATATGCTTCCGTGTAACGGTTTGTGCGATAATTGAACCCGGGCACGTCGATCAAAGCGGCAAAGCCGTTATTCAACACGCAAGTTACCTGATCCATTCCGCAGGTAACGGGTCGCGTCGGGTCTTCGCGGTGGCAAATCTCCTGTAAAAAGTTTGCGACTTTGTATCCTTCGTTCCGGCATTGGCTGGGAACTTCGTTGCCAATGCTCCACATCACGACCGAAGGGTTGTTGCGAAAATGATGCAGCATATTGATCATGTCTTTTTCCGCCCATTCGTTAAAAAAGCGATGGTAGCCGTTGGGACATTTGGCGGCGTCCCATTCGTCGAAATTTTCTACAATCATCATAAAGCCCATTTCATCGCAGAGTTTCACTAATTCCGGCGCAGGCATGTTGTGCGATGTTCGGATGGCGTCGCATCCCATGTCTTTCAGCAAGGTCAACTGACGTCGCAAAGCGGCTTCATTGACGGCTGCACCCAAAGGCCCCAAATCGTGGTGATTGCAAACGCCTTGAAATTTCCGTCTGTTGCCGTTCAGGAAAAAACCTTTGTCGGCAATAAACCGGATGTCGCGGATTCCGAAGCGGGTTACATATTCGTCAGTCAATCGCTCCCCTGCATACACTTTCGATACGGCATAATATAGGTGCGGACTTTCCGGCGACCACAACGACGGTTTGTTTACAATAAAATTCTGCTCAAAAGGTTTGCCGTGATTGATTTTTTGCGTATTGTCCTTGCGGGCGACCGTATTTCCATCAGCATCCCTGATTTCGGTCACTATCCGTACTTCGCCGGTGGTGTTGGCGATTTGCGTCTGTAAACGGACAGCAGCATATTCTTCCGAAACAGATTCTCCCGAAATCCAATGCGTTGTAATATGCGTGCCCCAGACGGGAACATGTATCTTTGAGGTTTTAATAAGATGCACATTCCGGTAAAGTCCTGCTCCCGGATACCAGCGCGAGGATTGGGGCTTGTTTTCCAGATGTACGGCGAGGAGGTTGTTTTTTCCGTCGACATTCAGAAGAGTGGTAACGTCGCAGTGAAAAGCATTGTAACCGTAAGGCCAGAAGCAGGCTTCCTGTCCGTTCACATAAACATGGGCTTCGCTCATAGCGCCGTCGAACAACAGCGTTACGCGCTGCGATTCGGGGTCAAAATCTTCTACGTCGAATGACGTCTGGTACAATCCGGCGCCGATATAGGGCAAACCGCCCGTTCGACCGGTTTTTACGGAGGCTTTCGTTTCCATGTTTTGTGTGACGGCTACTTTTTGCAAGTCGTGTGCTTTGTCGAAAGGTCCGAAAATAGCCCAGTCATGCGGAATGGTAACGGATTGCCGGCTTTTTGCAGAAGTTCCCGTTTCCGGTTTCCCGGTTTCAACTAAACTGAATTGCCAGTTTTTTTCTAATAATGTATGTGTACGCTGGGCATTGATGCTGAGGCTGCTTGTCAGCAATAGAAATGATAAGATACTTGCTAAATTTTTCATGTGTAAATATATTTGATATGGTGGACATTTTTGATTAGCTTTATTGATTATATTGATGCGGATACTTTATTTCATTTTTATTTGAAATTCTGCAACAGTCAATATTTGTGTTTTTTCGAATATCTTTAATGTAAGTAAATCATGGTCGCCGGTAAGCAGGTAATCGGCTTGTGAATCCTTTGC
>JAISFI010000134.1 GCA_031263685.1 Dysgonamonadaceae bacterium
TTTCCGGGACGGTACGAATGGAGTGTGCCGGACAGTCGGGGGAATGATTCGCTCGTCTCGACCGAGCGCGACTATATTTTCGTTGCCGGAAATCCCGGAGAATATTTTCTGAAGCTCCGGATTATCGACCCCGAAAATCCGGTTGAGCATCGGGTGCACATTGTTGTCTGGGAAGAGCAGGTGGCTTACAGTCGCTACATTACGCAGGTGTATGAATACCGTCCCGCGCCCGGACAGTTCATCAATACAATGCCGCAATACGTACCGGGCGAAACGGAAGAAACGATGCGCAAAAAGGCGCAGGAAAGCATCGCCGGAAAGAACGACGTCATGGTTTCGCTCGGCGGTTTCGGCGGGTATATCACGTTTGGCTTCGACCATACGGTCGTCAATGTGCCGGGCACATACGATTTCAAGATACTTGGAAACGCCTTTTATGCCGCCGACAATCCCAATCCCGACGCGCCCACAGATGGCGGAAGTGTTGAGCCGGGCATCGTCACGGTCTCTTTAGACCGCAACGGCAACGGCATCCCCGACGACGAATGGTACGAACTCGCCGGCAGCGAATACGCCAAGCCCGGAACCGTGCATAATTACGAAATCACGTATTACCGTCCCGTTGCCGGCAAGCCCGCCGCGCCCAAGCCCGATACGCCGTTTACCGATACGACTTACGTTTACTGGACGGACAATCGGGGAGCGGACGGCTACCTGACGAAAAACGTCTATCATCGACAGGATTATTTCCCGCAATGGCTCAACTGGGAACAACTGGTTTTTTCGGGAACAAAAATCGCGAACAATTCGGTGGACGAAAGCGGACGGGGTTCGTATTTCGTGCAGTACGCCTATGATTGGGGATATGTCGATAATCATCCCAACGAGATGGAAGACAAAATCAGCTTCGACATCGCCTGGGCAGTGGATAAAAACGGCAACAAAGTGCATCTGCCCGGTGTGGATTTCATTCGCGTCTATACGGGCGTCAATCAGCAATGCGGCTGGCTGGGCGAGACGTCAACGGAACTGTCCCGCGCAGAAGATTTGCACGTACAGGACTTGACAGGTGTTTTGCCCAATCCGTAAAGGGATGGGGTAATTATCATATAACGTTCTTTGACATATTGGTTTACACGTAATAATAATGTTATCATGCGGCTTGAAAAGCCGGATTTTCACAACCGCAAGTCATCGACCTGCGGATTCGATGAAAACCTGCAATGCTGCCTGAAAGGCAGGACATAAAGCGCAATCGCGCGTACCGAGGCTCGTCTCAATGAGATGCCGTAGCTCGTCTCGACATGTCGTGTCCTGAATCCGAAGGATTAAATATGAATAACCCCCAATGAAGCGAAGCGATTGGGGGACGCGACGAAGCCCCCCATATCCGCAACCCGAAGGGTTGAACAGCAAATTATGTGAAATAACGCACATCCGGTTCCATGCCGTTTTCCATCCAGATACGCTTTAATTCATTCTGTGTGTCCTCTTTGCGATGATATTCCTGCTGATTTTTAATATAACGAATTAACATATCCTTTTCTTTATAGGAACAGGTAAATGCAGCATATCCCTCTTCCCAGCCCCGGAATGATGGAAAGTAAGAGGATTGTTTCATCCAGAGCGACGAGGCAACCTTAATACTCTTTACATAATCAGCTAAAGCAAAACTTAGATGTAAATCGGAGAGAATGTGAATATGGTCTTCCATGCCGTTTATACGATATAACATCCCTTTTTTATTCTTAATAATACCCCAGATGTATTTGTATAAAGAAGATACATTTTCTTGAGCGATAACAGGTTCACTGTATTTTGTCCGTAAAACGATGTGATAAAGAACTTGTGTATAGGCCGTGATTATTTTTTATTTTGATTAAACAGGGCAAAGATAAGTATTTTTTTGTTATTCAACCCTTCGGGTTGTGGAAAGAGAGGGTATCTTCGTCGCGTCCCCCAATCGCTTCGCTTCATTGGGGGTTATTCATATTTAATCCTTCGGATTCAGGATGCACGATACGCCAAGCATAATGCCCTCTCCGAATCTTTCGAAGATGCCCGCAATCTCAATTATTTTCCCTACATTTGCATTTCATATTTTATGTTTCATATTTTATGTTTGACACAAATGAAAGCATCTTTGAACAATCCGTTTCTGATTGCAGGCTATCACAGTCCCGCTTACTTTTGCGACAGGGAAACCGAAAGCGCAAAAATTATTTCCGCTTTGCAAAACGACCGCAATGTGTCGTTGATAAGTCCCCGCCGTATGGGAAAAACCGGCTTGATACATCACGTCTTTTATCGTATCAATGAGCAGGATAAAGACGCTCGCTGCTTTTATCTGGATATTTTTTCCACGCAGAACATGCACGATTTTGTAACGCTTTTCGGAAAAACCATTCTCGGAAAACTGGACGATTATTCCGAAAAATTAGCCAAGCAGATTTCGGGATTCTTCAAAAGTTTCCGTCCGTCGTTCACGTTCGACGCCGTTACGGGCGCGCCGACCGTGTCGCTCAACATTCAGCCCGAACATGCACAGCAAAGCTTGCAGGAAATTTTTGACTATTTACGAGAATCGGGCAAGCGGGTCTATATCGCCTTCGACGAATTTCAACAGATTACGGATTATCCCGACAAAGGCGTGGAAGCTCTTTTGCGCTCGTACATACAGTTTTTGCCCAACGTAAAGTTCATTTTTTCAGGCAGTAAAAAACATTTGATGGACGCCATGTTTTCGGCGGTTAACCGTCCGTTTTATCAAAGCACGCAGAAAATCGGATTGAAAGAAATTCCCCTTGATACGTACCGGCAATTTGCCGCAACGCTCTTTCATTCCCGTCAAAAAACAATCGGAAACGACGTCTTCGACCTCATTTATTCGAAAATGTCGGGACATACATGGTATATTCAACTTATTCTCAATCAGCTTTTTTCATTGTCTCAGGACAGTTATTCGCTGCAAGATGTTGAAAATTTAATCGACGAGATACTGGAAGAAGAAAACGCTACTTTCAAGACTTACTGCGAGATAATCACCAAAGGACAACTTCGATTGCTGAAAGCCATCGCCTCCGAAAAGAAGGTTTCGGAACCGTTTGAAGCCGGTTTCATGAAAAGATACGGTCTCACCGCTCCCAGCAGCGTCCGGCTGGCATTGAAATCGCTGACCGATAAAATGCTTGTCCTGAAAGACGACGACGGTAATTATTTTGTTTATGACCGCTTTTTCTCCCTGTGGCTAATGTTTTGACATATTGGGTTACACGTTTTTTACTTATTATTCTATTGAACGGGTAAGGTAATTGTTCAATATTTTCAAAACGTAGGCGATTCTGTTTACAGCATCCCAATTATATATGATATACCATTGAGTATAGGCGTTTCGTTTGTAAACGTGAATGTGCGTTCCATAATTAAGATGTTGTTTATAGATGCAATTTTGATGAAAGAGCTTTTTGCATATACTGTCCGCACTCTTTCTGATGTCGGAAACATATTGCATGGCATGTTTGTGACCTAACGGATGTTTTTTCCATGTAGCTAAACCATTGAGTATTTCAACAAAATCGTCTTCTGAGGTACGGCTATAGTAAACCATTTTCCTGATAGAATTTGGTTACTCGTTCTTTCACTCGCCGTTCAAACTCGTCGCCGGTCATAAATCCTTCAGGAGGAGTGATTTTTGTTTGCTTTGTCTGATAAGCGTTTGTAACAGGTTCGGACAGTTGCAGGTTCTGTACCTCGTCAGTGATTTCAAAGTTTCTTGCAGTCATATTTATTTAATATTAAATTCAGGTACAAAGTTATGCATGTTTTTTAATCTTATCGGCTAAATATTGCTAAATTTGTATCCTGATTGCATTAAAAAAATGGATT
>JAISFI010000135.1 GCA_031263685.1 Dysgonamonadaceae bacterium
TCCCATTTATCATAAATGTAAAGTCCTTCAAACAGTTCTTTACGTCCACTGAACAGCGCATCCAGTGTGCTTATTAACATTGACTTTCCGAAGCGGCGCGGACGGGAAAGGAAATAAATCTTCCCTGTCGTAACCAGTCGGTAGATGAGTTCGGTCTTATCCACATACAAATAATTGTCGCTTCGCAAACTTTCAAACGACTGTATTCCTATCGGCAAATTTTTCATATTTAATTGAGAATTGAAAATTACTTTTAATGCTACAAAGGTAAACAATCATTTTCAATTCTCAATTTTCATTCTTCAATTAAATTAAGCGTGTAAACCAATATGTCAAAGAGCGCTTGGGGGTGAATTTTATTGCAATGTCGCCATGCGGGCATACATTTCGATAATTCCACCGTTGGTCAATAAATCTTTTTCCGCATCGGTCGTTCTGCCGCTTAAATCCGCATTAAACAAACCGGACTGTTTGTCGCGGGCGTATGTCCAGGCGTGGTCGAGGGATTGCTTGAAAGATTTGATGTATTTTTTGTCCTTATCAATTTGGTATAATTCGCCAAATCCACGCAACAGAATGGCATGAAACCATAAACTGCCCTGTTTCAATATTCTGATTGTTTCGCCGGTTTCCGGCGTGTACGATTCGAAAAAATAATTATGAGCCGATTCGGCTATCTGCCTGGCTTCGGTCAAATAATGTTCTTCCTTTGTGGCATTGTACAGAAGCGCTGCCGCCTGAATCATTTGTCCCGAATTGTACGAAAACTTCGGCTTTTCTTTCGTTCCGCTGGTTTTTATATTGTCCCAGTACAGACAGTCGGAAGGGTCCTGCAAATTATCCTTCGTCCATTTATAGAGTTCTTTTGCCGCAGTAAGGCAGTCTTCATCCGCTGTTGATTGATAGAGTTTTACGCCAAAAACAACAACCGGAGCGTTTGAACAGGTATTTTTACTGTTTTTTTCCCGTTCTTTCCAGTACACGCCGTCGCCCAGCACTTTGTCCCTGCCCGACAGAATGAAACGCCACACAATTTGGGCTTTGTCTAAATACCTGTTATCTTTTGTTTTATCGTACAGTTCAATCAGGTCGATGCCGAACCAGACGTTATCGTCGTAAAAACGGTCATCCCAACTGTTGGCGAAGGAAGCATAACCCGGCGGATGCTGTCCCTCAGTATAATAGACTTCCAGACCGTCCCTGATTTTTTTCTCATACCGTTGCTGAAAATTGACATACGACTCCGTCCGCTGTAAAATAGCATTGTATGCCGACAACACCGCGCCATAGCCCCAGGCGTAGGCATAGCCCAAATCGTAGGGATAGTTGCCTGTGTTTTTGTTGGTCGCCATTAAATTGGGATACTTGTCGTACATGATTTTCATGTCGTCGTACCAGTACAGTTCAAACAGTTTGTCGAATGTCGTCTCCGCCCTTTCCATATACAGGACGTCGAGCGTCCCTTTGTCGGCAGGGTCAACCGGGTCAACGGTTATATCATCTTCCTCCGAACAGCAGCAAAACAAACAGCAAATGACTCCCCAAAAGATTTTCCTTATCATAAAACAGTTATTAAATTTTAACGAAATAAATCGTGTTGTTTTCCGTATCAAGCGTGATGTTGTATGTTCCGGCTTGTGTTGCCGTAACTTTCCATTTCAAATCGTCGGGACCGTCGGGCGCCACTATAACCTGCGTTTTCGTGTCGGTTATGGAGCCGTCTGCCTGCATCGGTCTGAATGTAGGCGCCGACCACGATTTTTCCGTCGGCATTTTCAATTCGCCTTCTTTCAGGGTCGCCTGTATCGTAAACAGGGACGGACTTACCGGGTCGGGCGTCATTGCCAGGGCTTTGTCAATATCCCATTCGGCAGTGGTTGCATTGCCTATCAAATATACATTTTGATATTTGAGCATGCTCAACTGCATTGTCATCTCTTTTTTAGAAAGATAGATGTAGTACAAACCAGCGTTATATACCGAAAACTGCTCATCGGGGTCTGTTTCCAGCGTTCTCAGAACCAGTTGACCATCCTGCGTTCCGCGGTTAAGCGACGGAAGTATGGAGCCTAAGGTTGTGATGAATTTGAAATCGCCCGGTTGCAACTCGCCTTTCCACGAGTAAATCCTGCCGTTCGACAGTTCGGTCATTTTCAATGCATTGTCGGCATTTAAGCCCGCAGACGTTGCCGTACCCAGCATATACAGCGGCTGCGATTCGGGAATATAAGTCTGCACGGAGGCTTTCGCCGTTGCTATTTCGGGATACATAAACCGGGGTCCGTTCACTTGGGCTACAATACGCGCCTCAATCCGAACAATTTCGCCTGCCGTTCTCCCCCATTTTTCCACAATATAATCGTAAAGTTCTCCCGCTTTGAAGCCGGCGGTAAAAACGCCGTCAGCGATGGTAACCGGACTGATTGCCGTTTCAAAGTTATTATCGGCAATATCCAGTTGAAAGAGGTAAGTAAACGTGTATCCGTTTCCTATTTCCGCCGCTTTTGTCCATTCAAATGTCAATACATCTTCGTCCAACTGCGCTTCGTTCAACTCCACAAGATTTTCGGTCGTGCTCAAAGTCAAAGCATTTCGTTCGGTCGCCGCTTCTTCTTCCGAGCGGCAGTAAGCGAAAAGGAAAATGCTGATAATCAGTAATAAATTGTTCAGTAATAAATTATACTTTGTTTTCATACGTTTATATTTTTATTTGCCGCTAATGCATTAATTTTATTCGTTTTTATTCGTGAATTAGCGGCTTAAATTAATTGATGTTTTTACCATTTCGGCAATTGCCTTAGATTCGGATTTTTATCCAACTGGTTTTGATGGATGGGAATCCAGTAATTTTTATCGTTGAACGCACGTGGATACGGATAGTAAAACCCGCGCACAAAGTAGGCGTTTGCATCTGTTTCGTCGCTGCTTTTCTTTGTTCCCTGGGCATTCATGCCGTCAAAGAATCCGCTGAGCAAATCCATTTGCTTCCACCGGCGAATGTCGTCGTAACGGATGGCATATTCGCAGTTAAATTCCACCCGGCGTTCACGCCTGATTAAATCGCTCATTTCAGCCTGATTAGCCGGAGCCGGAATTTGAGCGGAACCGTAAAGCGGAATACCGGCGCGTTCCCTTACCCGGTTGACGTATTCGAGAATTAGCGCCCTGTTCGCTTCAAAACCGACCTCGTTCAAGGCTTCGGCATAATTCAGATAGGCTTCGGCTAAGCGGAAAAGTATTCCCGGACGATAGGGACGGATGCTGTTGTTGTTTCCGATATTCGTGTTCGGATGGATGCGCTTGCGCAACAGGTAGCCGTTTTGGGGTGCATCCCAGGGACTTGTCGGCGGGATGCCGTCCAATCCACCTTTATAAAAATCCAACGCTCTTCCTGCGGATTTATAATACGCGCCGTTGAAATAAACCGAAACGTAAAAGCGGGGTTCGCGGTGCACATACATGTTAAATACTCCCGCCGGAACCACCGTATTGATTTCCTGCTCTTCGCTTGCGTCGGACGAACCGTATATCCATTTCGTGGTACGGCGGTCGGGAATGGCTGAAAATCCTTTTTCGGAATATGAACCGGAAACTGCCGGATTGAAAACCGGTTTTCTATCGGCGTCGTATCCCAATACAGGAGGCAATCCTTCTTCCGTAAAGAAAGCGTCCACCAGGCTCTGCGTTACGCCCAGTCCGCCTTGTCCGCCCCATCCCCGCGGCGCGGCATGACCTTCCATGTAGCCGTAATCGCAACTCGAACGGGCAAACAGTATTTCCTTGTTGCCCTGGTGGTATTCCTTAAAACTCATGTTGCAGTACGACATGAACGGGTCGATGCTGCCGTCGGCGTTATATTCTTTGTACAAAGCATGTCCCGCGGCGTGGGCGGCGGTAATGAGTTCTTCGCAGGCGGTCGCCGCCCGTTCCCATTTAGACGGGTCTTTTTGAGAATTGAATATTTTCTCGCCTTTGTTGTTTTCAAATTTGAGGTAATCGGGGTCCTGGTTTCCATTCACAAGCGGACTTGCCGCAAAAAGCAGCATCCTTGCACGGACAGCCAGCGCCATGATGGAAGTCGCCCTTCCGTATTTATGCGTTTCGGAATCGTAATTTGCCGGCAATATTTTGGAAACAGCCAGCAATTCCCCGTCAATCCAGTTGATGATGTCGTCGTATGGCGTTTGTCCTATCATCAACTGGTCGAAAGTTTCGCCGAAATCGGATAGCGTGGTTTGCAGCGGAACGGCTCCATACGTATTTACCAGCAGATAATAGTAGTAAGCTATCAGGAATCGCGCTTCGGCTTTCATGTTCTCAGCTTCGTCGGCATATAATTTCTGCGTGGGCAACGGTCTTACGTTTTCGATAAAGATATATGCCTCCCGTATCCGCTGCGGCAGGGCGAGCCAGAAATCGCCATTCCAAGAACTGTTGGAATTCCAGTTTCCATATATTTTGCTGATGCAGTCCCAGCCAAAGGCTTCCCATCCTTCCGAGGGAGAAAAATCATCCGCGTAGGCGTCGTAGTTCTGCATCATGGAGGTGTAGGGGTCGGGGATTCTGTTATATACTGCGGCAAGCCATTCTTCGGTGCGGGTTTTGTCGTTAAAAACCATTTCGAGCGTAATTTGTCCGTCGGGGGCGTTGTCCAGAAATTCGCAGGACGGAGCGGAAAATAGAACCGCGGACAGGAGCATGTATTTTAATAATTTCATTTTCATATTGTTTATTTTTTTTATATTAGAATCTAAGTTGTAATCCGACGGAATAAGTACTCATAATGGGGTATTTTAATCCGTTGTCGGTGTCCAGTTCCGGGTCCCACAGTTTGAATTTGGACAAATGGAACAGGTTGGTGCCTCTGACAAACATTCGTCCATAAGCGACAGGTGTTTGGGCGATGTATTTTTTAGGCACGGAATAGCCGATTTCTATATTTTTCAGGCGGAGCATGCTCATGTCTTTCAGCCACCAGGTCGACGACTGTGCGTTATTTGCATTGTATCCGATATGCAGGCGCGGATAAAAAGCGTCGCTGCGGGGATTATTTTCCGTCCATGCATCGGTTGCGGCATTGGAAAAGATGTTTCCATCCCTGCCTCGCTGCGCTCCGGGCAGGAAGTCGCTGCCGCGTCCTATCATGCGGTAGGTTCGCCCGTTTCCCTGAAAGAAAAAGCCGAAGTCGAAGTTTTTGTAGGTGGTATTCAATCCGAATCCGTAAACAAGTTCAGGATTAACGGTGCCGCCAATTGCCGTTTCGTCTTTCCCGTCAATCACGTTGTCGTCGTTCAGGTTCCGGTATTTAATGTCGCCCGGATATACGCGGGAGGAAAACGTCGGCTTCGGAAGACCTTCTTTCAATTCGCCGGTGTTTAAATCGGCAAAATCATCTTCCGTATAAACGCCCTCCGCAATCAGCCCGAAAATCTGTCCGACCGGCTTTCCCGTGCTTGAACGGTAAGTTCCGACTTTAAGAATATCTTCGTCCTGTTCAATGATTTTATTCCGGGCATACGTTCCGCTTGCCCGGAACGAAAGAAACCAGTCTTTCGTAATCTGCCTGTTCACATCAAGTTGTACGTCCATCCCACGGTTGACAACTATACCGAAGTTTGCCCAAGGCAATTCGGTGAATCCCGCCGAATTGGGAAAATTGTTGCGCTGTATGAAAATATTTTCCCTGCGGTCGTGGAAATAGTCCACTTGCAGTTCCACCATTTTCCACAGTCCAAGTTCGATACCCAGGTTTGTTTTCTTTACGGTTTCCCATGTCAAATCAGGCACTCCGACATCTCCTTCCCGCCATCCTCCATAATCTCTAAAGCCCATCGAATTGCTTCCGAACTGGTAGCCGTCGGTGCTGTTGATTGTCGTGATGTAAGCAAAACGCCTGCCTTCTTCGGGTTTGTCTTCTTCGTCGTCGAGCTTGTCGTTGCCGACCAAGCCGTAGGAAGCGCGGATTTTTATCTTATTAAAGGTGCTGTACAGGTTTGCCATGAAAGGTTCTTCCGACAGAATCCAGCCGGCTGCTACGGAAGGAAAGAATCCGAGGCGTTTCCCCCGTGCGAAGTTTTCCGAACCGTTGTATCCGAAGTTAAATTCGGCAATGTAGCGTCCCGACCAGGTATAGGAAGCACGTCCGGCAAATCCCTGGTGGCGGTAAGGCACCCGGTAGCCTTTATCGTAGTCGCGCTGATTGTACAGCAATAAGGCATTAATATAGTGTTCGTCCATGGTTTTATCGTAAGAGAGGTTTGCTTCGAGATAAGTGCTGTTGCTTCCGTATTCCGACGATTTTTCATAATCCAGAAATTCCTTGCCAACGGAGGGCGCCTGTGAAAAAACCAATTCTCCGGTTACGGGGTCGCGCCGTTCGGCGGCGGTATAATAGAACGGAGCGCCCTGCCGCTGCACTTTATTTTCCGAATAATAATCGAAAGAAAAAATGCCCTTGATTTTTAATCCCGAAAGAATGAATTTTAAATCCTGTTCAACGGCAAAGAGCGATTCCAGTTTGCTTTTCGCTTCGCGCTGAAATCCGGTTTGCGTCAATATCGCCCATGGATTTCTCCCTTCCAGCGGCACCGGAATGCGTCCGTCGTCGTAAGTAAC
>JAISFI010000221.1 GCA_031263685.1 Dysgonamonadaceae bacterium
ATTAGATAAATTATACTACCTTTGCCACAGATTTTGGTGATGCTTTGTTCCATTCGGAATAAACATTGAAAAAGGGAATCAGGTGCAAATCCTGAACAGACCCGCTGCTGTAAGCTCCCCAACAGTTTTTTGAACAACACTTAATCCACTATTCCGCAGGGAATGGGAAGGAAGTTCCAAAAACGGAGCAAGTCAGAAGACCTGCCAAAATGAATTAGTTTAGGCTTTCGAGGAATAAGGCTTGGAACGAACATGGCAGCAGTAGTTTTCTGCGCGGTTTATCCTGATTTTATTGTTTGAAAGCTGTTTAATGTCACATTTAAACGGCTTTTTATGTTTGAAAAGTGTTTTTGCGCAGGTGCGTTGTGCCTCATATTGCATATCGGCTCTTTTGCGCAAAGCAAATTAGACAGTATTCATCATTTGAACGAAGTAACGGTCGAAGCAAACCACTACCGTGAAGTGATACCTGTGCAACGCCTCGAAGGCAAGCAGTTGGAAGCATTAAGCAGTTTTTCCGTTGCCGATGCCATTCGTTATTTTTCGGGCGTGCAAATCAAGGATTATGGTGGTATCGGCGGACTGAAAACCGTAGATATCCGCAGCTTGGGCAGCAACCACCTGGGCGTCTTTTACGACGGTATCGAAATCGGCAACGCTCAAAACGGTACGGTCGATTTGGGCAAATTTTCGTTGGACTTTATAGAAGAAATCAGCCTTTATAATGGTCAGAAAAGCGAGATTTTTCAGTCCGCCAAAGATTTCGGATCGGCAGGAACGGTTTATTTGCGCACCCGGCGACCGAAATTTACAGATGAAAAACACACTAATATTGTTTCTTATTTCCGCACCGGCTCTTTCGATTTGGTCAATCCGTCTGTTTTGTGGGAGCAAAAAATCAACAAAAATATTTCGTCGAGCCTCAATGCCGAATACATTTACTCGTCGGGAAAATACAAATTTCGCCACACGCGATACAACAACGATCACAGCATTGCCAACGATACAACCGCCATTCGGCAAAATGGCGACATTCATTCCCTGCGCCTCGAAGGCAGTTTCAACGGTTATGTTGAAAAGGGTAAATGGCATATCAAAGGCTATTTTTACAACTCGGAAAAAGGGCTTCCGGGCGCAATCGTGAGCAATGTGTGGTACAATCCGCAGCGGCAATGGGACAGAAATGCCTTTGTGCAGGGCAGTTTTCAAAAGCAAATGTTCAAGAATTACGATTTTTTGGTCAATGCCAAATATTCAAACGATTATATGCGCTATCTCAGTTTGGATATTATTCCGTGGGACAGCACCGGACATATCGCTTATCAAACGCTTCATATCGACAACCACTTTCGGCAACAGGAAATTTATGTCTCCACCGCCAACAAATACTCTATTCTGCCGACTTGGGACATGAATCTATCGGTCGATTACTGTTGGAATACGCTCGACGCCAATCTGGTTAATTTCGTTTATCCCACCCGAAGCACGGTGCTTGCAGTTCTGGCAACGGCTTTTGAATGGCAGCGCTTGAAGGCACAGGCAAGCATCCTGAAAACATTTGTTTTTGAAAATATTCGGAAGAAAAATGCCTATAAACCCGACGACAAACAGGAATTTACGCCTGCCGTTTTCCTGTCGTACAAACCCTTCAAACGTGAAAATTTGAATTTCCGGGCTTTTTACAAATACATCTTCCGGATGCCTACTTTCAACGACTTGTATTACACCGAAATTGGGAATATCAACCTCCGCCCTGAATTTACGGCGCAGTATAATATCGGCCTTCAATACAACAAACAGTTCAAACAGGGAATCATCCATGATGTGAACGTCCGCGCCGACGCCTATTACAACGAAGTGATCGACAAAATCGTGGCCACGCCTAAAAAAGGCAGCGGAAGCGGCGGCCTGTACCGGTGGCAAATGATGAATATCGACTATGTAGAAATACGCGGCCTGGACGCTTCGGCGCAAATTGCCTGGAATTTTTCTGCCGATATTCAACTGAATACAAGTCTGAACTATACCTTCCAGCGGGCGCAGAACTTTACTCCACCCAAAAACAAATCGGAAGAAATCGCATACGGCGGACAAATCAATTATATTCCCCGACACAGCGGCTCGGCAATCGTCAATACCGCATGGCGCAGTTGGGACTTGAACTACAGCTTTATCTACATTGGCGAACGATACCAAAATTCGGCAAACATTCGCGCAAACCACTCGCCGCCCTGGTACACGCACGATATGACACTGGGCAAACTGTTCAAACTTCGCAAGAGCAGCAAACTGCCTGCATCTGCACTCAAAATATCGGCCGAAATCAATAATCTGCTCAATCAGGCCTACGAAGTAGTCTTAAACTACCCGATGCCAGGACGGAATTATAAACTTATTTTAAAAATAGATATATGAGAAAACAACATTTTTTATGGTTAATGGCAGGCGTCGTCTTACTTTTTGCCGCCTGCAACAGAGACGAAGAAATCATTGTTGCCGAAGTAACGCAAGTTGCGCCGCCCGATAGCACGGTAGCCTCCGACAGCGCTTGGCAGGTAAGAATACTCGGTTTCTACCTCCTCAACGAAGGAAACATGGGCAGCAACAAAAGCACGCTGGACTACATGGATTTGACCACCGGCAACTATCACCGCAACATTTATGCGGAAGCCAACCCCGACGTTCCCAAAGAATTGGGCGACGTAGGCAACGACATCGCCATTTACGGCTCGAAACTGTATGCCGTCATCAACTGTTCGAACAAGGTAGAGGTGATGAACAAGTACACTGCCCGCCGATTGGGACAAATCGACATTCCGAACTGCCGCTACATCAAGTTTCACGAAGGTTATGCGTATGTAACCTCGTATGCCGGCCCCGTCGATATCAATCCCGATTACGAGCAAACCGGTTATGTGGCCAAAGTAGATACCGCAACGTTTCAGGTCGTTGCGCGCTGCCTGGTGGGTTTCCAGCCCGATGAACTGGAAATAGTCGGCGAAAAAATCTACGTTGCCAATTCGGGCGGATACATGGTGCCGAACTACGAAAGCACGGTTTCGGTGATCGATATCCAGAGCTTTACGGAAATCAAGCGCATAGAAGTAGCCATCAACCTGCATCGCCTGGAAGCCGACCGGTACGGCAATCTCTGGGTATCGTCGCGCGGCGATTACTACAATGAGCCGTCGCGCCTGTACTGGATTGATACGGAAACCGATACTTATGGCGGAACACTCCCCGTTGCCGTTTCGGAAATGACGCTCGACGGCGATTCGCTCTACCTTTACAGCTCCGAATTCAGTTACATCACCATGAATTGGGACATTACTTTCGGCATCGTCGACGTGTCGAAAAAAGAACTCGTTACCCGTAATTTTCTTGCCGACGGCGAAGAACAGAAAATTACAATGCCCTACGGCATTATGATACATCCCGTCAGCAAAGACATTTACCTGACCGACGCCGCGAATTATGCGTATCCGGGCGCGCTGATTTGTTTTGACCGCGACGGACATAAAAAATGGGACGTGCAAACGGGCGATATTCCGGCGCACTTTGCCCTGCTGCATGAAAAATTTTACATTCCTGATGCTGAATAATTACAATAAGACATGAATATAAGACCCGAATAAATGAACAGAAACGTTATGAGTCCATTAGACATTTACATTATCAAACGCGATGGAAAACAGGAAGTTTTTTCCTTCGAGAAAATCAAAAATGCGATTGCAAAATCCTTTTTGTCGGTGGGTTGTTTTGCTACCGAAGAGGTTTTAACCAATATTCTTTGCCGCTTGAATATTTCCAACGGAACAACGGTAGAAGATATTCAGAATCAGGTAGAAGTGGCGTTAATGGCCGAACGCTATTATGCTGTTGCCAAATCGTATATGCTTTATCGCCAGAAGCATACGGAAGACCGCGAAGTGCGCGACAAATTGAATTTCCTGATGGAATACTGTGATGCGTCGAACGCCGCATCGGGCAGTAAATATGACGCCAACGCCAATGTGGAAAACAAAAACATGGCAACGCTTATCGGCGAACTGCCCAAATCGAACTTTATCCGCCTCAACCGCCGCCTGCTGACCGACCGCCTGAAAGAAATGTACGGCAAAGAACTGTCCGATAAATATATGGAACTGCTCAACAGTCACTTTATTTATAAAAACGACGAAACGAGCCTGGCCAATTACTGTGCAAGTATCACGATGTATCCCTGGCTGATTGGCGGAACTATTTCCATTGGCGGCAATTCGCAAAAGCCAACCAATTTGAAATCGTTTTGCGGCGGATTTATCAATATGGTTTTTATGGTGTCGAGCATGTTGAGCGGCGCCTGCGCCACGCCCGAATTTTTGATGTACCTCAATTATTTTATCGGCCTGGAATACGGACAGGATTACTACAAGAACGCCGACAAACAGGCAGATTTGTCGCTGAAAAAACGGACAATAGACAAAATTATTACCGACTGCTTCGAGCAGATTGTCTATTCCATCAATCAGCCGACCGGTGCGCGGAACTTTCAGGCGGTTTTCTGGAATATTTCCTACTACGACCGCTTTTATTTTGAAAGTCTGTTTGGCGAATTTGTCTTTCCCGATGGCAGCCGCCCCGACTGGAACTCATTAAACTGGCTGCAAAAGCGGTTTATGAAATGGTTTAACCGGGAACGCACCCGCGCCGTGCTCACTTTTCCGGTCGAAACGATGGCGCTGCTGACCGAAAACAGCGATGCCAAAGACACGGAATACGCCGATTTTACAGCCGAAATGTATGCCGAAGGTCACTCGTTTTTCACCTATATGAGTGATAATGCCGATTCACTGAGCAGTTGCTGCCGCCTCCGCAATGAGATACAGGACAACGGCTTCAGTTACACGCTCGGTGCGGGCGGCGTATCTACCGGCTCGAAAAGCGTGCTGACGATTAACCTCAACCGTTGTATTCAAAAGGCGGCAAGAGAGGGAACGCATTATCTGTTTTTCCTTGAAGAAGTAATCGACTTGGCGCACAAGACACAGTTGGCCTACAACGAAAACCTGAAATATATGCAGGAAAAGGGAATGTTGTCACTTTTCGATGCGGGCTATATCAACCTTTCGCGGCAATATCTCACGATTGGTGTAAACGGTTTAGTCGAAGCTGCCGAATTTCTGGGGATTGAAATTTCCGACAATCCTGCTTATGCCGATTTTACGGGCAAAGTGCTCGGATTAATTGAAACATACAACAAAAAATATCGCTCGAAAGAAGTAATGTTCAACTGCGAAATGATTCCCGCCGAGAACGTGGGCGTAAAACATGCCAAATGGGACAGGGAGGCCGGTTACCGCGTGCGGCGCGATTGCTACAACAGCTATTTTTTCATTGTGGAAGACACGTCGCTCAATATCGTAGATAAATTTCGCCTGCACGGACGGAAATACATCGAACACCTGACCGGCGGTTCGGCCCTGCACTTGAATCTGAACGAACATTTAAGCCGCGAGCAGTACCGCCAACTGCTGCGCGTAGCAACGCAAGAGGGATGTAACTATTTCACCTTCAACATTCCGAATACGGTGTGCAACGATTGCAGGCACATCGACAAGCGGAATTTGAAAACTTGCCCTGCCTGCGCAAGCGAAAATCTGGATTACCTCACGCGGATTATCGGCTATATGAAGCGTATCAGCAATTTTTCATTTCCCCGCCAACAGGAGGCAGCCAAAAGACACTATGCTACGGTACGCGAGTTATGACATCGTTTTTCAGGAAGTGCCCGGCGAGGTAACGCTTGCCTTCAACCTGTCGGCCTGTCCCAATCATTGCAACGGTTGCCACAGTCCGCATTTGTGGAAAAATACGGGCGAAGAATTGACAGAAAGCGTTTTGTCCGATTTGCTCACTGTTTATGGAGACGCCATTACCTGCGTTTGCTTTATGGGTGGCGACGGCGCGCCCGACGAGGTATTGCAGTTGGCAACGTTTGTTCGTGACGTCCCTAAAAAAACCGCGTGGTATTCTGGCAAATCCGAATTATACGAAGGTGCGCAACCGCTTTTCGATTATATCAAACTGGGAAAATATATCCATCAACTCGGCGGATTAAATTCCCCGACAACGAATCAGCGATTTTACCGGATCGAAGGTTCAACAATGATCGATATGACAGCTATATTTTATAAACCGTAACCACAAAACGCCATTTAAGGAATGGCGCGGTGCAAGTCCGCAGAAGTTTTATGATGAAAAAACCATTTCTTTTGAAAACAGCCTGCCTGACGGGAATGTTGGCGCTGTTGTCGGGTAATATCAATGCCCAGGACGTACCTGTCCACACCTTTACCTTCAATGTCCCCAGTCGAATCCGGCCACAACCGCATTGATGCGACGGCACTCCCGAAAGGTGTGTATATATTAAGGTGTGGAGCGAATACGGTAAAATTGGTGAAACAGTAAAAATGTCCGTCAAGACATTCATATTTTATTTGTCTGTTTAATTTTTCAGTTTTTGGGTGTACCCAAAACTGTTTTGGGTGGACAAAAAACTGTTTTGGGTGGACAAAAAACTATTTTGGGAAGACAAAAAACTATTTTGGGAAGACAAAAAACTATTTTGGGAAGACAAAAAACTATTTTGGGAAGACAAAAAACTGTTTTGGGAAGACAAAAAACTATTTAGGGAAGACAAAAAACTGTTTTGGGAAGACAAAAAACTATTTTGGGAAGACAAAAAACTGTTTTGGGAAGACAAAAAACTCATCCAGGTAGCCAGCATCCGGAACGGATGCAATCTCGGTAGCCCGCACGTTTTAACGTCGGGTATATGTGCGACATCGAAGCAGAGCGGCGAAGCCCCGAAATATTTCTGTATATGTTGCATGAATCGAATCCGGTCACCGGATAAAATATTTCGGGGCTTCGCCGCTCCGGCACAATGATGCATGATTCCATCCCGACGTTAAAACGTTCGGGCTACCGAGATAGAATCCGTTCCGGATTGGCTAACGCCGGACGCTATTACAGTTTCCTTTTCAAAAGATATCCTCCCGCCATCAGCAGTAGGATGCTAAGGCCATCCGCGATCGGAACGTGGCTCCCGTGACCGTTGCCGGGCGATGCCGTCAAGGTGGATTGGGAAGAGGTATCAAATAGACCGATACTCTCGCTTGATGATGAGGATAACAGGTTTTGCTTCGCCTCATCTGTCTGTGTGGATGAGGTAGATGCCTGTTGTTTTCCGTACAGCCCCACGCCGGCAGAGGCCGGCGTCAGGACATGCAGCATCACTATCATATTCACAA
>JAISFI010000240.1 GCA_031263685.1 Dysgonamonadaceae bacterium
AATCTGTTTCCAGCAGCAAAGTATCGGCTTCTATACTACGAAGCAGTCTTTTTCCAATTAATGTATCAATTTTTTCCGGCGCTAATCCTGTACCAGGACGCTTTACATCCAAATCCGAACCGCTGATAACAGCTCCGGCCTCCAGATTCTTCACCGCAACAATACTGCGGCGCATCTTTTTCCGTTGCTCATATTCTTCTTCTGAAACGAATCGATCCTTGCTGCCCAGCGCCAAATATACATTATGGCAACTTTGAACCAAGAGGGCCATCTCTTCCGGTTCCACAGCCATTTGATTATCCATTCCAATCTTTTTTCTATCAAGTGTAAAATGTTTTTCTATCACCGCCGCACCCAGCGCCGTTGCCGCCGTTGCAACTTCAATGCCTAGTGTATGATCCGAAAACCCAATAGGATATTGGGGAAACTCTTCACGAAGTCCTATAATATTATTAAGATGGATTGTGGAAATATCTGCCGGATAAATTGAAACACAGTGCAGAAGGCAAATATTATTATTCCCCGCATTTTCGATTACCGAGACGGCTCTCTGGATTTCCCCTATCTCACTCATACCGGTCGATAAAACAATAGGGGCCCCGGTTTTCGCAATATAGTCTAAATACGGATAGTTGTTGATGTCCATTGAAGCGACTTTAACAAAGGGCGTTTTACATGAATCAACCAAAAAGTCGACCTCGCGCCGCGAATACGGAGTTGACGCAAAGGCTATATTTTGATCCCGGCAATACCGGGCAAGCTCAAATAAATCGTTTTCGGATAAAGAATATTTCTCTACGAAACGTTTTGCAATGGGATTTTTCTCATAAAATGATTTTGAATAAAGAGAATTCGTGGACCAAGATTGGAATTTTACGCAATTACAGCCCACTTCCTTGGCTTTATCTATCATTGCCATTGCGGATTCAACGTTTCCACCATGGCTGGTATTAACTTCCGCTACAATATAAGGTTTTTTGTAATCACCAATTACTGTAGAATCGCGCAAACTAAGGCTTGCCATTCTTCCTCTGTAAGCATACTTTAAATATATCGGCCTATTTATTGATCAATAGGGTCAATGATCATCTCAGAAAGAAATAACTCACGATCCAAAAAAGGAGACTGATCTTCAATAGGTCTTTTGACGTATTTTTTCTTGCTGTCCAATGTATAAGAACTATGTAAATATTTCTGATCTTCAATCCCGATTATTTCACACAAAACGGTTTCCCGCATAGAGACTACCTCGTTCAATTTTTGCAGCAAATCTTCACTTTTTTCGATCTTGGTATACGCAATTCCAAAACACTCAGCGACTTTTTGAAAACTCGGACAGGATATACCGTCTTGTGGATTTGTCCCAATCGTACGGGATCTGAATAAACCCGTCTGCCTTTGTTTAATAATTGCGTAAAGATTATTAGAAACAACAATGATCTTAACTGGAATATTGTGATATTTGATAGTCTGGAGTTCCTGGAGATTCATCATGATGGAACCATCGCCAGTCACGACAACAATTTGACATCCGCTTGCAAAATATGCACCTATTGATGCCGGGAGCGCAAAACCCATCGCCCCCTGTGACACCGGATGGATACATCGTTGTTTCTCCCGAAAATACACACTAGAGGGTATTATGAGTTCTTCCAATCCAGCGTCACAGAGCACAACAGCGTCATTAGATACTGTTTTTGAAAGACATTCCGCTAAATAATGAAGGCCTATTTTGTCTGATACTTTATATTGTTCTTCGCATCTCGGAAAGATGTTTTTCCAATGTAGACATTTTGCTGTCCACACATCATCGGCACATTTAGTACTTTCTTTATTTATTGCGGCAAGAAATTCTTTGACATCAGCAATGATTAAACGATCAATTTTAATGGTTTTTTTTGAGTGTTCAACTTTGTCAATATCAACAACAATAATGCGTGCTTCGCGCGCGAATTTTTCATATTCCGATCCTGTAATTACCGGAGACAAGCGGCAGCCCAGCACAAGCAATAAATCAGAGTTTTGAACCGCAAAGTTGCCCGCCCTGGTTCCGCCAAGACTTCCCACAGTACCCAGCGATAATTCTGTATCGACAGAAACAACATCGACTGCGGAGGCCGCGCAAGTGATTGGGATATGATTTTTTTCAACAAAAACAAGAAGTTCGGTAATCGCTTCGGCGGATCGGATACCGCTGCCTATCAAAACAACGGGCCGTTCCGCATTTTGCAACGAATTGATAACATATTGTATATCTTCTTTCCGTGGTATACAAAAAGAATTGCCGGTATGTTTATACGTTGATAATTCGGCGGGTTCAATTCGCATATTTTGGATATCCAGCGGTATATCGAGCCAGACAGGTCCTTTTCTCCCGGTCTGCGCCAAATCAATAGCCTTATCTACCTCGGATACAATTTGTTCGGCTTCTGTAATCATTACGGCGTATTTAGTGATGGGTTCAACAATACTTATAATATCAGCTTCCTGGGAGCCAAATGTACGAAGAGGGATGCCGGAATAACGGGTTGTTTCCCGTAACGGGTTTTGTCCGGAAACAAAAACACAGGGAATATTATCCTGCCAGGCGCACAGAACCCCGGTTAACGCATTGGTGGATGCGCAGCCAGTTGAAACAAGACATGCTCCAGGCCCCCCGGTGTACTGCGCGTAAGCAACGGCGGCATAAGCGGCAGCCTGTTCATGGTGCATGGAAATTCCCATAACTTTGTTGCATTTAGCAACCGCATCGGACAAAAACAATATACCCCGCCCGGTAACCATAAAAATATGTCTTACATCCCAC
>JAISFI010000302.1 GCA_031263685.1 Dysgonamonadaceae bacterium
TTTTTTCGGATTAAAAAATTTCATCATATAACTTCCGGAAATTCGCCCCACCATGAACATGCCCATCCCGCCAAAAGCCAAAATCTGAGAGGCTCGCAAATGACTGACATCCTGACGTACATCGATAACATAATTGATGAAAAAACTGCCAATACCGGTCTGCCCCGCCACATAAAAAAACTGTGCTACAACGGAAAAGATAAATAAAGGATGTTTCAACAAGTCTTTATAACGGCTTTTAGCCAAAGATGTTGTAACGTCTCCTGCCGTTATTTGGGGCAACGGCGTTCTGATAAACAATACAGCTATAAGTAGCACCACGATCCCAATTCCCATATACGGAGTAGCAAGCGCGGCAAAAGGGTCGCTCTCGTTGGAGAAAATCAACATGCCGCCCAGCAGTGGACCTAAAATCCAGCCCAAACCATTGAATGATTGTGCCAGATTGATTCTTCTGGCGCCCGATTCAGCAGGCCCTAAGACTGTGGTATAAGGATTTGCCGCTGTTTCCAGACAAGTTAATCCACAGGCGATGACAAACAGCGCAATCAGGAAAGGATAAAAAGTTTTTATGAGTGTTGCCGGATAAAAAAGAAATGCACCTATGGCAAAAAAGAGCAATCCGAAAACAATTCCCTTCTTATAACCATATTTTTTGATAATCAATCCCGCCGGAATACCCATCACAAAGTAACCTCCGTACAGTGCGAATTGCACCAGTGCGGAACGTGCTTTCGATATTTGCAGTATATCCTGAAAATGCGCATTCAGCACATCCAATAAAGCATGTGCAAAACCCCACAGAAAGAATAAACTGGTCACTAAAACAAATGGAAACAAATAATTTTCCCCCTTCTTTCCCCGAAACATAAGATTATTTTTCATGATTCTATTTTTTTATTTTTTGAATGAAACGTTCATGATTTTTTTCCTGAAACAAAGATCTCTAATTCCCGAATCTCAGCATCCGTAAGGGTGAGGTAATTGCCCTCTCCCGCACGGACAATAATGCCGCAAGCCATTTCAAAAAAGACCGCTTTTTGAAATGCATCGTCAAAATTTTTGCCGCAAACGACTTGCCCATGTTTACTCAACAGAGCGGTATCGTGGTCTTTCAACGCTTCAGCAACCGCTGCTGCCAGCTCCGGTGAACCGGGACGGCAGTATGGTACTACGGGTATCTCTTTCCCACAATAACATGGCACTTCGGCTGTAACATTGAAATTTTCCGGCTTCTTTTTCAGGCAGGAAATGACGGTTGCATATTCCGATTGAAAATGAAGCACCACGCTTACATCTTTTCGCTCGCGCAGTAGATGTAAATGAAAGGAACTTTCCATCGAGGGTTTGGCACCTTCGATGCATACACCGGTAGTAATGTCGCAGATCGCAACATGTTCGGCCTGGAGGCGCGTCAACCACGAGCCGGTACTCGAAACCAAAGCCAAATTTTCTTCCACTTTCCATGAAATGTTTCCACTGCTGCAAAGTTGTAAGCGCTCCTGTCCGACACGGTGTGCTTGCCGTACAAATTCTTCTATTTGTTGTTTTGTCGCCATTAGTTATTTGTTATGGATGTTATAGAGCGAATATTCTTTCCATTAATTGCCATTTCTCTTCCGACCGTTTGCCGCCCTCTGTTTCCTGAAAGGCAGAAACGAATGTTTCCCATTCTGCTTGCCGTTCATAAGTTGCCAAACGGGCAAATGCTTCGTCCCAATCGAAATCCAGGGGTGTTTCGACAATCATGAACGCCATGTCGTTTACCACATATATTTCCATGTTTAAAATACCCGCTTTCCGGATGCCTTCGGGTATTTCTTTCCATATATTACGGCTGTTGTGCCAGAATTTGTACTGTTCCAGTGTATTCGGATTCAGTTTGAGAAATTGGCAGAAGCGCTTAGTCGCTCCTGCCGGTTGTTGTTCGTAACCTGTTTTCAGATTCATACTTGGCTGTTTTTTATGATTATTTTTTGTATAGCGGCCCATATACTCGACAGGCGCGATAATCCGCCCCTTCCGAATCCATTCCGAAAGCACCCCATGCGGCGGGACGATAAACATCGGCATCATCGACATTGTGCATACACACCGGTATGCGCAACATGGAAGCCAATGTAATCAGGTCTCCTCCAATATGTCCGCAGCAGATAGATCCATGATTTGCGCCCCAATGATTCATGACCGAATATACGTCTTTGAAGTTCGGGCTGTCGGTTAAGCGGGGAACAAACCAAGTGGTCGGCCAACCCTTATCGGTACGGTCATCTAATATTTTATGTATTTCCGGATCGATTTCTGCTGTCCATCCTTCTGCGATTTGCAATACGGGGCCTAAGCCTTTTACCAGATTCAGGCGTACCATCGTGCACGACATTCCGCCACGTGTCAGGAACTTGGAAGAGAAGCCGCCACCTCTGAAATATTCGCGGTTGGCGGGTACCCATGCCGTAGCATCCAAACAAGCTTTTACTTCTGATTCACTGATTTTCCAAAAAGGCTTCATGATGGGGTTGCCATCTTTGTCATTTTGCTGTCCCGAACCATCGAGGCTTGCTGCACCGGAGTTAATGAGATGAATCATTCCGCCGGACGCTCTCCCTGTTAATTTTTTGCCGGTGACCCGTTCTACGGCTTCAGGGCTCCAATAGGTGCGGACATCGGCAAATATCTGTGCCGTATTCGTCAACAGATAGCCGAACAACATAGCAGTACCGTTCAATGCATCATTTTCGGTGGCTAATACAAAAGGAGATCGGATACCATTCCA
>JAISFI010000341.1 GCA_031263685.1 Dysgonamonadaceae bacterium
TTATTATTATTTTATTGTACCTTTGCGGCTTGAAACAGGTGGGGGGTCACCGCGCCGAAGGCGTGCCCAGACCACAAAAGTACCGGGAGCCGCTGGCAAAGCAAGGGCTTACCACCACCATGATCGCGGATAGGCGTAAGTAAATTGCAGATAAGCATGAGTAAAACGTGGGTACGTATAAGTTATCCAGAAATAAGCGTTCGTAATGTGGAAGTAGAGATTCGGAAAGCAAAAGCAGGTGTTTTAAAGGAATAGGACGAATGTCAGGAAACGAATATTCGTCCTGTATGTGTTTATATAAAATAATACGCTATAATAATCAATGAAAGTAGTTATTCTTGCGGGAGGTTTGGGGTCGCGGTTAAGTGAGGAAACAGTGGTAAAGCCCAAGCCGATGGTTGAGATTGGGGGAATGCCTGTGCTCTGGCATATCATGAAAATTTATTCATCATTCGGATACAACGATTTTATCATTTGCCTTGGTTACAAGGGATACGTTATTAAAGAGTATTTTGCCAACTATTTCCTGCATAAATCGGATATTACCATTGATATGCATGACAACTCGGTGGAAGTGCACGACAGCAAGGCCGAGCCATGGCGTATTACCCTGGTGGATACCGGCATGGATACCATGACGGGTGGTCGTATCAAACGTATTCAACCGCATTTGGGAAATGCCCCCTTTATGCTGACCTATGGCGATGGCGTATCGAATGTGAATATCCATGCTTTAGCCGATTTTCACAGGCAGAGCGGCAAGTTCTGCACCGTAACTGCAGTACAGCCTTCCGGACGGTTTGGTGCGCTGAATTTCGGACAGGGGAATGATGTAAAATCGTTTGCCGAGAAACCCAAAGGTGACGGAGCATGGATCAATGGCGGCTTTTTCGTATGTCAGCCCGAAGTTTTCGGTTATATTGCCGGCGATGCTACCGTCTGGGAAAGGGAACCAATGGAAAAAATCGCCGACGACGGACAGATGGTAGCATATAAACATGACGGTTTCTGGAAACCGATGGATACGCTACGGGATAAACAGGAGCTGGAAAACGACTGGGCCATGGGAAAAGCGCAATGGAAAATATGGTAAATAATTGATGATTGAATATGAACTTCGTTGAACTCGCAAGTTGGGTTGGCGCAAAGCGCAGTAAGTTCATGCAGACAAATAAAATGACATGTTCGACAGGGAATTTTTTATCGGGAAAAAAGTATTCATAACCGGGCATACCGGATTCAAAGGGTCATGGCTGTGTATGTTGCTTTCGTACCTGAGAGCCGACGTATACGGGTATGCACTGGAGCCGCCCACCAATCCCGCACTGTTCAATATAGCCGGCGCAGGGTCGTTGCTGAAAAAATCCATTATTGGCGATATTCGGGACTATAAATTGCTTAGGGAGTCATTAATGCAGGTGAAGCCCGAAATAGTGATCCACATGGCGGCTCAGCCGCTGGTGAGGGAATCCTATCTTCGTCCCGTTGAAACTTACGAAATCAATGTCATGGGAACCGTACATCTGCTCGAAGCGTTACGCCATGTGGATTCCGTTAAAGCAGCGATTAATGTCACCACCGACAAATGTTACGAAAACAAAGAATGGCATTGGGGGTACAGGGAAAATGAGCCGATGGGAGGCTACGATCCTTATTCCAACAGCAAATCATGTTCGGAACTGGTAACAGCATCTTTCCGGAATTCATATTTCAATCCCGCCGATTATGGCGTAAAGCATCATCTTGCATTAGCTTCGGCGCGTGCGGGAAATGTGATTGGCGGCGGCGATTGGGCCGACGACCGCCTGATACCCGATTTCATCCGGTCGATTGTCAACCGGCAAACCGTCAGAATCAGAAGCCCGTATGCCATCAGGCCATGGCAGCATGTTCTGGAACCCCTTGCCGGTTATCTTACCCTGGCAGCCCTGCTGTACCGGGATGGTTGCCGGTATGCCGCCGGATGGAATTTCGGACCGGAGGACAGCGATGCGCAAAATGTGGAATGGATTACCGGTACGATCTGCAGGATGTGGGGCGATGGCGCCGCATACGAAATCGATACCCATCCGCAGCCTCATGAAGCCAATTACCTGAAGCTTGACTGCTCGAATGCCAAAACCCTGCTGGGCTGGTATCCGAAATGGAATATCCAAACCGCCCTCGGAAGTATTGTGGATTGGACCAAAGAGTATATCGCAGGTAAGGATATGAAGAGCGTATGCATGCAGCAGATTGAAAAATACCTGAACAGTTGAAACTGAAGTTAAGAATCCATAATTTAAAATGAAAACAGAAGAAATAAAGGCGTTGCGGCAGGAGATTCTGGACAAAACCAAAGCGTATTATCAGGCCAAGTTTGCCCAAAAGCAGTTTGTGGCCGGGCAAAGTCGCGTAAATTATGCGGGACGGGTGTTTGATGAACGGGAAATGATCCATGCAGTGGACGCCACGCTTGATTTTTGGTTGACCGAAGGCCGTTTTTCCGAAGAATTTACCGGCAAGATTGCCGACTTTCTCGATGTGGAACACGTGTTGCTCGCCAATTCGGGATCTTCCGCCAATTTGCTGGCGTTTTCGGCATTGACATCCGAGAAGTTAGGCAGCCGGAGACTGAAACCCGGCGATGAAGTGATTTCGGTAGCCGCCGGATTTCCGGCAACGGTTACGCCGATTGTACAGTACGGGCTGGTTCCTGTTTTTGTGGATGTACATATCCCCACCTACAATATTGATGTAGAGATGATGCGCAAGGCCATATCCCCGAAAACCCGCTGTATCTTCCTGGCGCATACGCTGGGCAACCCGTTTGATGTCGACGCCGTGATGCGCCTTGCCGAGGAGCATGACCTCTGGGTGATTGAGGATAATTGCGATGCTTTCGGCAGCGAATACAGGGGACGAAAGACCGGTACTTTTGCACACCTTTCCACCATTTCATTTTATCCGGCGCACCATATTACCACGGGCGAGGGTGGGGCCGTCGTCACCAATGATCCTCAACTGGCGCAATTAGTAAGGGCATTCCGCGACTGGGGGAGGGACTGTTATTGTGCAGGGGGCGAAAACAATACCTGCGGCAAACGGTTTTCGCAGGTTTTCGGACAGTTGCCGCTGGGATACGATCACAAGTATGTATATTCCGAAATCGGCTATAACCTGAAAATGACCGACTGGCAGGCAGCCATCGGCGCGGCGCAGATGGATAAGCTCCCGGAGTTTTGCGAAAAGCGGAAACAGCATTTCAAAAAATATATGGAGATGTTCGGTAAGTATCAATCATATTTTATTCTGCCCGAGGCTACTGCCGGAGCCGATCCCGCATGGTTCAGCTTTATCGTCACCCTGAGGGAAAACCTGCCTTTCACCCGCGACGAAATCACCCGGCACCTGAATGAACACAAGATTGAAACCCGCAACCTGTTTGCCGGCAATATGACCAGGCAGCCCGCTTTTATCGGTAAGAATTTCAGGGTGGCCGATCATTTGAATCATACCGATTATGTCATGAACCATACCTTTTTCCTGGGCGCCTATCCCGGATTGACGGATGAAATGTTCGATTATATGGAAGATGTATTCGCCGGTTTCCTGGCAAAATTCCATTAAAAATCAAAAATTGTTTCATGGTTAGGAAATATTCCTGTGAAGTAGTTACCGTTGTAAATCCCGTATCCGGGGTTTACACGGTAGAGTTTGCATCGTTGGCGGGCAGGTTCCGGTACAGCCCCGGACAGTTCATGCATCTGGCGCTCGACGGGTACGACCCTTCGGGAGCATGGCCCGATTCGCGCTGCTTTTCGATGCAGACGTCGCCGCAAAACGATACGGTTAAAATCACTTATTCCGTGAAGGGCGCATTTACCCGGCGCATGGAAAGCGAATTGCAGCCCGGAAGGCCATTATGGCTGAAACTGCCATACGGCGACCTTTTTACCCGGGAGCACAATAAGGAAAACACCGTGTTTATTGCGGGTGGAACCGGCGTAACGCCCTATTTGTCCCTGTTCACCGACGGGCATTTTTCCGCTTATGCCCGCCCGGTACTGTACCTTGGCTGTCGCGATGCATCCTATAACTTTTACAGGGACGAACTGGATCGGGCGCAGCAAATAAACCCAAACCTCGAATGCAGGTATTATTATCAGGACCGGCAAGGTATGCTCCCCGTCGAACAGATACTCAAGGATAGCGATTCTTCGTCCGACTTCTTTATTTCGGGGCCGCCGGCTATGATTACCGGCTTCAGGAATTATCTCATGCAAAACGGAGTAACCGGAGGACAAATCAAAACCGATGATTGGGAATAGGATGGAAAAGACGGTTTTAATTACCGGGATCAACGGTTTCCTGGGAAGCCATTTGGCAAAGCGACTGATGAAGGATTATCGGGTGGTTGGGCTGGAATACCAGATTGATGATCTGTTCCGGTTGAAAGACTGTGATTTTGAAGTGCTGGTCGCATCCGTCGACAATATGAAAAAACTGTTGGAGAACAGGACGGTTGCGTATGTGATTCATACGGCAACTTTTTATGGAAGGAATCATGAAGAGATGCCTCAGATCGCGGAAACAAACCTGGTGATGCCCTTCCGGCTGCTTGATGCGGCCATCAAAAACCACGTACAAGCATTTATCAATACGGATACCGTATTGGACAGGTATGTTAGCCCGTATGCTTTAACCAAAAATCAGTTCCGCGAATGGTTATATTTCCGCAGGAACGAGATCCAAGGGATCAATATGCAGTTGGAGCACTTTTATGGAAAAGGTTGCAGTAGCTCAAATTTTATCAGTTTGATGATCGACAGGTTGAAGCGCAATGAACCCATAGATTTAACCGCAGGCGAGCAGCTAAGGGATTTTATCTATTATGAGGATATTTTGGACGCTTATGAATTAGTGATGCGCAGGGCCGGCCAAATATCAGCCCGGTTTGCCAATTACCAGGTCGGTTCGGGCGAGCATATATCGATCAAGGATTTGATGTTGCGATTGAAAAAAATGACGGGAAGCGCCAGTGAATTAAATTTTGGCGCTGTACCATACCGCGAAAATGAATTAATGGTTTCGGAAACGGATATGGAACCGTTACGCCAATTGGGTTGGAAACCGAAACATGATATAATGGAAGGATTAAAAAAGACAATATAACATGAAGTATTTAATTACCGGGGGATGTGGTTTTGTGGGCAGTAATCTGGCTGCCGAGGTACTGAACCGGGGCGAGGAATTGTTTGTATTTGACAATTTGTTCCGTCATGGCAGTTCCGCTAATTTGGAATGGTTGCGTACACAGGGAACGTTTA
>JAISFI010000397.1 GCA_031263685.1 Dysgonamonadaceae bacterium
CCGTTATGATCGTAATCCAAGGGATCGATAGCTGCTGTCAGATCGGGAGTAAAACTTCCTCCGAAATCGCATACAGTGTAAACAGTAATCACGTCGCCTGCACAGGAAACAGCGTTTCCATGATCGAACGTAAGCGCGTAGTCGGATGCAAACCCCGAAGATGCCGAACCTAAATTTATCCAGCGCCCCTGGTATCCGGTACCGGAAAACTGTTGAGTCGAGATGTTATTTTTTGCTGAAATATTGCTGACATTACCGTCTACATACAGCCAAATATTCGCAGCGCTTATATTAACGATCCCTATCGACAGGGACGGAATAGAAAGTTGAGTTCCGTAAGCCTGAATTTCCGAAGTGGAACACAGCAGGTTAAGCGAGGGAACATTGTTCAGGGACAACGATTTTGCATTTCCGTCCTGCCCTGTGTTAAGCGCTCCAGTTATCAGATTGTCATAATAGACCTTGTTTGCGACGGTTGCAGCCTGTGACGAAGCCTCCCGTGTAGGTTGGACATTAACATAAAAATAATACCAGAATCTTCCCGGACTCAATATCCATTTATTGTCGTTTAAGGAAATCTGCTTTGTACTCTCATCGAAATCATCAAAAAGATTGGGAAATTCGTACGTATATTTAATCCCGTTACTGAGTGTATCCACCTGGGAAGGATTCATCGTTATATCTTCATTCAGCGCGCTGTTGTTGTTTGTGGTTAGATTTACCGACACACTGTCTTTCAACGTCATTTCACCGCCATTCAAAAAGACATATCCATTCGGGCATGTTAATTCCAATTTTTTAGGTTTTATGGATGGACGAAATTCCTTTACCCAACTCATGGCAAGATAAACATCCCTCAAGAGCATCAGGGGATAATAGTAAGGAGTGATGGAGCTAAAAACATGACTGCCCTCCCCTTCTGTTGTATAAATATTTGGAGCTATAATAGTTATCGTATTGGTTACCATATCTCCGCCATAACGATTGATATTCTTAGCTTCCGGATTATAAATATCGGCAGGCGCCGTAATGTTCTCATCGCTGAGATAGGCCTCTACGTTGATGTTTTTATCATAGCCGGCGCCTGCATTGCGTAATTTGAACGGGATGGTAAGCCTGAAATAATCGCCATCGTTCCATGAATCTTTGGTTTCATGTTTCAGGTAGTAGCGGTTATTGCTTCTAACCGGAACAATATTCGCAGATATGACGCCTGTCGAATTAAATACATCGCCGGGCTTCGTTCCCTTTTCCAGGGTGGCTGTCTGCAAATTGATATAATCGGATCCAAGATTAAAATCGGTAGAATCGACTATGACATAGAAATACTTCTTCTCGGAAGTAATGTTGGCAATTTTTCCTTCAATAATGATATTTCCTTCATCGGAAAACCGGTAGCGATAATGATCGATTTCGTTGTCGGGAGCAAGAACGCCGATTGCGTCGGGAACACCGTCATTGTTCGTATCTTTTAGCCCACGGGTGATGCGATATAATGAAAGAGCGTCCAGCACAATTCCATCCTGCGCCCCCATCAGCCGTGCCGGTTGCGTTCGTGTAGCTATTTTTTCCAGTACCGGACGATAGGCAGAATTCGAGATAGCAGACGTATGTCCCAAATTCCAATTAATCCAGTAGCGAATATTATCCTGTGCATTAACCTGGTCTGTTGTAGCTTTATAACGAATCGTAAGCGTCCCCTTTTCTTCATAAGTGGTTACAGAATAAGTATTATCTCCATGACTGGCAATGGTAGGAGTTCCTGTTCCGGAGTATGAAAGCGCCGAACTGGGCTCTCCGTTCAATTCCAGCCAGTCCGGCAACTTAAAATAAATGGAAATGCTTTGTTGATATTCACTATTGAGGCCTCCGGTAGTATTCACTGTTTGGGTTATTTCTCCTGTTTGACCGGGACGAACAAGGAGAGGTAAGATACTATTCGTAAAATAAGGCGAATATTGTTTCCAACCTCCATTATAAGAGCGTACACTTGTCCCGTCCGTTCCATTGGCATTTTTTGCAGAACATTGATAATGAAACCATTGATGGCCTATACGGGGGACGCTTGAAGAAAGCGTACTCGGAAGAGGGGTATTGTCGCGTGCACTGTTGTCGTAGGTATTTCCCTCATAAACAGGAACAATAAAAGTTATGCGGTCGTTCGGAGCAATCACGTCTTCTTCATTCACATAAACATAATAATTGCTATACTTTTTCCCTTCAATTTCCGGTTTCAGGGTACGGTAAACGCCGTTGCTACCTGTACTGTTAAGGAGGTTATTACCGGTTATCCGTAGGGGAGTTTTTAAGGCGCTGTTGGTTCCGTTGGAAGTAATAAAATAGCGGATTCCGTCTCCCTCTATGTAAGAATATGCAAAATCTACCCTGCCGTCTCTATTGCCTGTAAACCATCCAACAACATCATAAGCGTTTGTTTCCCCGTAATTTTCGAAGGTAATATATTCATAACAGGGCGTGATGCCATCCATGGGAAAATCGTAAACGTTTAAATCAGAAGACGGGACGATATTGTTTAGTGCATAACTTCGCCTGAGTGGCGTAGATTCATAGTAACGCATTTTAGGAATACCGCTTACTGCCGGATAAATTACGGTAAAAGAAGGGCCTGTTCCCGAAACACAATTGCTTCCGGAGGGATATTGAAAAGCGGTGGTAATTGTTCGGGAGCCGCTTCGGTTGGAATAGGCAGTGAAAGTAAGTTGTTTGGCAACAGAAGAAAAAATTTCATCCGGTAAGATAAGCGTATAAGTCTTGGAATTTGTACCGTCAGCATCAGCGGAAATCGTTGTCGCCCCCAATTTGAAATTGTCCAGAAAAGTATACTGGTCAACCGTATAGGTGACTTTCAAGGAACGGGCGGTACCGTTGGTCACGCTGATGTTTGTAGTGAAATTCGCCTTGTCGGTTACGGGCGTTGTCAGGCTGGCAGAGTTACTGGTTGTCGTCAGCCGGATGTCCGGCTTATGGGCATTGATCGTTGCCGTAGCCGTTCCCATGTTAACGGGATTGTTATTCGACAGCACCCGGATGTCAACCGTTCCCAATGTAAAGTTACAGTCGCCAACGGTTGTTTTTATCTGTAAATGTACTCGATCGGATACATTCAGGTTATTTCCGGTAAAGGTAACACTAACCGTATTTTCGGATTGGGAGGCGGAAATATTTCCTGCCGTATGGCCTGCACCGGTTTCCGTCTTCCGATAGACCACATTGGCGGGTAATACTGCTTCTACTTTGGCATTGGCAACTGCGTCCTCGGCCACGTTGAAATCCAGGTCAATCGTAGCAGTATCGCCCAGTACGGCAACAGATGCGGGAGAGACCGAGGAGGTTGTCCATACAATGCGTTGCGCCTGAAGCTGAAAAAGAGAGGTTAGAAGCATTGAAGCGATCAGGCAGAGGCGGATTATCTGCGTGGAGGTCATTCGCCTGTTGGATAAATTTTTTTGTTTCATAAGTAAATAATTGTGATTTGTGATGTGAATAATTGTGATATGTAATGATTTTGTTGCAATGATAATTTCTGGATTGCTTCAGGCTTCGCCTTCGCAATGACGTGGAGAGAGAAACCGCAATGACGATGCTCTTCACACGTCATTGCGAGCCGCTTACGGTGAAGCAATCCAGCAGGTAGTAGGGCATAGTACACTCTGCTCGGCGTAGCGTCCACGCTACGTCGTGCTAAAAGCAAGCGTCCACGCTTGCAGCGGATAGATTGCAAGGCAGGAGCCTTACTTTTAACTCGATGTAGCGTGGACGCTACGCCGAGCAGAGTTATTTGCGTCATTTGTGTTATTTGCGTTCCATATAGACGAAAAAAGCCTCCGACAAAAGGAATAATTCCTTTCCGGAGGCTTCGAAATGAAACAGACTTGTGAACAAAAGCTACATCCGCACCATGTACAGATGTGTGTGTGTGTGTGTGTGTGTGTGTGTGTGTGTGTGTGTGTGTGTGTGTGTGTGTGTGTGTGTTACGAAATTATTCGGAACCTCCAAATAATCTTCGTTAAAAAACCATAAACCAGTATTTGTTTCCACAACCATCATAAAAAACTTTTCACTTTTAGTTTTTCACTTTAAAAAATTTGACGCAAAAGTAATGCAAAAAATTGAAAAACAAAATATTTGCAGATATTTTTTTAATTCCGAAAAACTTGCCCACTTACAAATTATTGTATATTTTTGCACCCTGTTTGTATAAATATTCAATATGAAATCGAAAAAAGACAGACATTCCGCGATACAGGACATCATCCTCAAGCAATCCGTCGGCAGTCAGGAAGAGTTGCTAAACATACTGAAAGACAGGGGATTTAACAGCACTCAGGCCACTCTTTCAAGAGATGTGAAGGCTTTGAAAATCATTAAATCACCCGATCTTTTTGGAAACTATGTCTACACTTTACCGACAGGATCCCGCATACAAACCGGCATATTCATGTCCGACAATACCCCGCATAATCCCTCCGGTTTTATCTCCATAGACTTTTCCGGTAACCTGGCAGTTATCAAAACCCGCCCCGGATACGCCATGGGAATCGCCTCCGACATCGACAGCAAAGCCGGATCCGAAATCTTAGGCACCATTGCCGGTGATGATACAATCCTGATCATCCCCAGGGAAGGCATCTCCCGGAGAAAAATCGTGGAAGCCCTTTCCGTATCCATTTCCACGGAATTATCGTAAGGTAAAATCTTATTATTTTCATCAATTCTCTATTTCAATTCTCAACTTTTAATGGAAAATCAAATACAAATCACCATCGCCACCGACGCCCATATCCCCTACGTCCAGACCATCCTGGATACCATAGAAGCCGCCGCCAGGGTACGGGGCACCGGCATCGCCAAAAGAAGTCCCGAATACGTGGAACAAAAAATGCGGGAAGGCAAAGCTATTATTGCCCTCGCAGGCGACGAGTTTGCCGGATTCTGCTACATCGAATCCTGGGGCAACAAACAATTTGTCGCCAACTCCGGACTGATTGTCGTGGAAAAATTCAGGGGACACGGACTGGCCAAAAAAATCAAGCAAAGAGCTTTCCAACTCTCCCGCGAAATGTTTCCGGACGCTAAACTTTTCGGACTGACCTCCGGCGCTGCCGTCATGAAAATCAATACGGAACTGGGATACGTGCCCGTCACCTTTGCACAACTTACCGATGATGAATCCTTTTGGAGAGGTTGCCGCGGATGCATCAATTTCGACATTCTCGAACGGACGGAACGAAGGTATTGTATCTGCACCGCCATGCTCTACGACCCCGACGAGCAGGATAAACACCGCAACAGGAAAAAAGATTGACTCCCTTAATGATATTCAAATAAAAAATGCCTATTTTTGGGGATTCTTTTCGATACAAAATCATCTAAATAATACAATAATAATACAATACAATGAAGAAAGAAAAAGTAGTGTTAGCATTCAGTGGCGGGTTAGATACCTCTTTCGCCGTCGCGTATCTGTCGAAAGAAAAAAATTACGATGTATATACTGCCGTTGCCAATACAGGCGGATTTTCGCCGGAAGATCTGCAACGGATTGAAAAGCGTGCATACGACCTGGGCGCCGTTCGCCACATATCGCTCGACATCACACAGGAATATTACGAAAAAAGCATCAAATACATGATTTTCGGCAATGCCATGCGCAACGGCACCTATCCTATTTCTGTCAGTTCGGAACGCATTTTCCAGGCCATTGCCATTATCAACTACGCCAAAGAAGTCGGCGCCGATTACGTCGCTCATGGAAGCACAGGAGCCGGTAATGACCAAGTGCGCTTTGACCTGACTTTCGACGTGCTGGCGCCCGGCATCAAAATCATCACTCCTACGCGCGACATGAACCTTTCCCGCGAATACGAAATCAACTATCTCAAAGAACACGGTTACGAAGCAGATTTCACCAAAATGGAATATTCCATCAACAAGGGACTCTGGGGAACATCTATCGGAGGAAAAGAAACCTTGAAATCCGACCAAACATTGCCCGAATCGGCTTATCCTTCACAAGTAGAACAACTGGGAGAAGAAACGCTGACCATCGACTTTGAAGAGGGAGAAATCGCCGCCGTCAACGGGAAACAGTATGCCGACAAAGTGGCCGCCATACAAGCCATTGAAGCCATCGGCGCCCCCTACGGCATCGGTCGCGACATGCACATTGGCGACACGATTATCGGCATCAAGGGACGCGTGGGATTTGAAGCTGCTGCCCCGCTGCTCATCATCAATGCACACAAGATGCTGGAAAAACACACCCTAAGCAAGTGGCAACAATATTGGAAAGATCAAATCGGCAACTGGTACGGTATGTTTCTTCACGAAGCGCAATACTTAGACCCGGTAATGAGAGATATGGAAGCTTTTTTGCAACATTCGCAGGAGAATGTCACCGGAAAAGTAATTATCCGTCTGCGCCCCTATCATTACACGCTTGTCGGCGTCGACAGTCCTTTCGACCTGATGAAAGCCGATTTCGGAGAATACGGAGAAATAAACAAAGCCTGGACTGCCGACGATGCCAAAGGATTCACCAAAATCATGGCCATCCCCAGCAAGATATTTTTCAATATTCAGGAAAAAAACGGAAAGAAATGAAGATAAAAGCAGGAATCATCGGAGGAGCCGGATATACGGCAGGGGAACTGATTCGCCTTCTGGTCAACCATCCCGAAGTCGAAATCATGTTTGTAAACAGTTCCAGCAATGCCGGCAACAAGATTACAGATATTCACGGCGGACTGGCCGGAGAAACCAATCTGACATTTACCGATTGCCTTCCCTTCGAGCAGGTAGATGTACTTTTCCTCTGTTCCGCCCACGGCGACAGCAAAAAGTTCATGGAAGCCAATAATCTTCCGTCCCATCTCAAAATCATAGATTTATCTGCAGATTACCGTGCAGAAAGCGCCCAAAACACCTTCGTCTATGGTCTGCCGGAACTGAATAAAGACCGCATCCGGCAAGCGAGCCGCATTGCGAATCCGGGTTGTTTTGCGACGGCTATCCAGTTGGCTTTACTGCCTTTGGCTGCAAATAATCTATTGACAGATGAGGTACATGCCCATGCCATCACCGGTTCGACGGGTGCAGGAGTGAAACCGGCAGCCACCACGCATTTCAGTTGGCGGGACAACAATGTTTCCGTCTATAAAGCTTTCGAGCATCAACACTTGGAAGAAATTCGGCAATCCCTCTCCCAACTGCAACAAGGATTCAAGGAAACCATCAATTTCATTCCCATACGAGGTGATTTTCCTCGCGGAATCTTTACCGGTATTTATACCCAATGTCGGCTGTCTTCGGAAGAAATACGACAACTTTATCAGGATTTCTATCGAAACGCCGCCTTTACCCTTATTTCCGACAGCAATCCGGATTTAAAACAAGTCATCAACACCAACAAATGTATCGTATATCCGGAAAAACATAGAGATAAAATTTTTATCGTCTCCGTCATCGACAACCTGTTAAAAGGCGCTTCCGG
>JAISFI010000413.1 GCA_031263685.1 Dysgonamonadaceae bacterium
ATGGCAACAAGTATATCCATAATTATTGAATTAAATGCAATAAATGGAACAAGCTGCGGCAACTGATAAAGTGCACAGTCCCGCAATATCAACCAGATCACATAAGAACTGACATGATGTAACACCGTCGCATCCCACCAGCACACCTGCAAGCAATGCAATCATTATCATGCTTGTCATACTCATCTTATAACTATTCTTCGTTCTCATATTGTTTAAATTTTTAAATTATAACACTAATATATTATTTCTTTGCCTCTGTTTTCAGCGTTAAGGCTCCGCCGTTCGCTGTTCCCATCCGGCAAGCCCACGAACTCACTCTGCCGGGTTTGATGGTGATGCGGCGACAGTATCATTGCCACAGACGCACTGCGGGATGGTGCGACTTCATCACGTTCCATCCTCACGGAGGCAGGGCGCTGCCGGGAGGGGATACCTCCGGCGTTTCGCCCTGCCGTGGCTCTTGACTTTTTGATTCGTTACGGTTTTCTTCCTTTTCCAATAATCGCTGCATTTCATTTTTGATAGCAGTGACGGTAGCGGAAGGTATTTTTATTTTCTTGTTAATGATTTGTCGGGCTATGGTAAGGGCGTCTTCGTGGCGTCCGGCCGTTTCGTAGAATTTTGTCAGCTCGTAAAGCGGCACGAATTTCCCCGGACACATGCCGGCGGCAAGTTTATAATGCTTTTCTGCTTCGTCATTCCTGCCTAATTCTTTATAATTGTCGGCAAGCAACATTTGAACATCCATGTCATTATAATATCGAACGCATCGTTCAAATACCGACAGACTTCTCTCGTAATCCTTTACCTCGTGCAGTTCCGCAGCATGATTATACAGGAACAAGCCGTTTCTTCCGAGATACTTATACAGTTTATCGTATTCGGACAATACTTCCTTTGTTCTTCCCATCAATGACTGCTTTGCAACCGTGTTCCACCGAATTTCCGCTTTCATCAACGGAACAACTGCAAGCAAGAGGGTGATTGCGACCAAAACCAGTCCCGTTCTTGTCGCATTGACTGTCCTGTGGGATAATACTTTGCCGGGCGGACAGATCAGGGCTATATTAAGAAACGCTATCACCCAGGTGAACGGATATTTGAACGGATATGAAAAGCAGGACAATACGGCCAGTGATAACATACTTAACAAGGCGATAAATTTGATATGCGACGGTTCACGAAAATAACAGCGAATAAGCAGAAAGCACAGTAATGCAATACAGCCCATTCCGATAATGCCGTGCTCTGCCCACACCAGCAGGTATTCGTTAAACGGATGCAATACATTGTCGGCCAAGTCTGAATATTTACTGTCGGGATGTGTCTCAAAATATTCCGCCTGATATAGCATATATTTTGCGTTGAATTCCCCGTGTCCATGTCCGGTCAAAGGTTTGTTCCGGATCATGTCCCATGTACTGCTCCATATCGGAATCCGCCCGTCGGCAGAATCCTTTTTCAGGAAATACAGGCCCGTCATGCTTATGGCTATGATGAAGACAAGCAATATCTTTACCCAATTCTTCCATTTGATTCCCGAATATTTGCCACACAGCAAATAACATACAATCACAGCTAATCCGGCAATTATTGCCGCCCGAGCCTGGGAAAGTGCGATCACCGAAAACAACAGGACGGCAATGAGGATAGCAATATATTTGACGGCACAGGAAGTATCACGGGAAAAATAGAATGTACAGGGTAACACACAGACCAAAGCAGCGGTAAAACCGGCGGGATTGTCAAAACCTCCCGTTAGCCGGATATGTTTGGCGGACAGTAACAAACCGGGGTAATCCAATACGCCATAACATGCGAGGATTGTCGTTAATATTACCGTAATCCCCAGGACATATTTGACAGGAAAAATCACAGTCATCTGCTGCAAAAGGAAAAACAGCAGCAATAGACAAATGGCCTGCATCATCAGTTGATAATTGAAACCGGAAGCAAGATAATCCCTTAAAACAACAAGGGAGCAGCATAAAAGCATCGGTATCAATATTGATTTCAGCGGGATATACAGGTCGCGGTGAAATATCCCCGATATGATACCTGCTATACCGACGCCTGCTATCAGCCCAAACCATTTGGGCGTTACCTCTTGATTTACAAAATGACGGGAAGTAACGAACAGAGTGACACAGCACAGAATACCAAACAGTAATCCAACGGTTAATCTGTTTATGATGACTTTCATTGTTTCCTCTCTCTTTATCATATCTTCTGTTTTTTAATTGTGAAATTAAAAATCAAAAGAAACACTAACCTCCCAACCACGCATGTCGGTTGAAGGAAAATCGACTTCTTTCCCGGCATGCTTCCATTTACTTTGAAATACACGAGGATGATATGCAGCACGGATTCCTATACCATTACACCCTGTGTTCAACCGGTACGACAGACCTAACATCATATCCAATTCCTGATGATGGAATACCCGTTCCGCGAGCGATTGTGAATAAACGGCAGAAAAGGAAGTCCCCTCATGTCGCTGGGATGTGCCGAATGAAACGAACGACCAGGAGAGGCCCGTGTATGGATATAACTCCATTTTGCCGGTTTCCAGGATTTTGTAGCCGACTTCCAGGGACGGCCCCCAGGACGTTAAAGCGGATTTCCTTTCGTCTTTGTCATTACTCGATATCAGACCTTCAATACCTGTATTTATTACTACTTTACGGTATATGAATCTTTCTCCGATATAAAACCGGTATGCCATCTCGTTGACTTTGAGCAGGCCATTTTGAGACAGAGCGTCATTTAATCCGTCAAGAGACAGCATTCTTATCCCTGCTCTGATTTCCGTTTTTTTATACGTCTTTTTATCACTGTCATTATCGGCAGCATGAATATTTACCCCTGCCGACAACAGCAGCATTGTCATGATTGTGTAATTTAATATTTTCATACCTAACTTGTTTTTATATTGTAACCATCTATTTATCATATCTTTCTTTATGTTAACCGGATTATTAATCGAATCTCATCGCCTGTGAATCTCATGGTCGGGTGTAACAAAGAATGTTTTACCTTTCTTTCGGAGCGTAAGATTATCTAAATGCAGCAATGCTTGCGATGGTGTACGATATTGTAACGAACCGCTATCTGTCGCTGTTTGTTTACCCAGTGACGTCCATCCGTCTTTTGCCCAATAAAACAATTCATAATGATGTCCCTCATATATAAACTGTCCTTCGGTACGTGGCAGGTAGCGGATTTTATGAATTCGTTTCTGTTCTTGAAAATCAAGTCCTGTCCATGCCCCATTTTTTTCAAATGCATCATAAAAAGTGGTTATGTCACCATCAAACGCTTTGTCACAGGTTCTATTTGAATTATTCCATGCTCCCGGCGTACCAATAGGTGTACCTGATAATTTCTCTCCTTCCGAACCGTAAAATTCTATCTCGGAAACATTACAACTCCCTCCCTCCGGCGATTTGTAACGGACATAACGATAGCTGGCAGGCATCCGCAATATAACGTCGTTATATAACATACCAGGAAGATGATCAATCGTATGTAGAGCCTTAGCATCGGAAAAGTCCGATTGATTTGCGCCTTCGAATATGCCATGATGCATTCGTTGTAACCATCGGGATATATCATTATCCGGATCAATTTTATCAAGAGTCAATAACATATCCGTACTGTCCGGGGAAAGAATCATCCTGTTTCCGTCGTTATCCAGCCAAAAAGAATCTCCTGCCGGCGTTTGCCGGTTGTTTGCATAATACATCGGGCAATAAATGGCGTCCCTCCCTACGGATGAAAAACGGCATGTATCTCCGTTGTCCTCAGTCCATGCAATGGGATAGAACCGATGGTCTTGCTCAAATGCAAGGTATACATACCCCGTTGATGACACAGGAGGATACTTGAGACAAACAGTCACCGTGTCGGTACATCCGGCATATTCCGCCGATACATCCTTTATGTTTTTATGCTCCTCTAATAACGATGGAATATTGCTGTCTTCCGTCTGGATATTTTGTTGCATTGCAAATGTCTTACGGTAAACTTTCCCTTTCTGATAGGTATTACGTAAGGTTCCCGGATGTGATTCATACGGATTATTCTCTGTTCCCATAAAGGAAATATGGTTTCCCATGCTGTCGCGTACGGTATTCCAGATATGTCCGGTTGACCTGTTTATCCAGTGGGGTGTAAAATCGGATGTAACAGGTATACCTAATGCCCTCATGCTGAATACGGCTAACGCTGCCATGCCATCGCATGTCCCCTTTGCCGAAGCCATCAACTGTGAGAAATTCATCGGTGGGAAGTCGTTGTCTATCCTGAATCTCGGAAGTAATTTATTGATGATACTGCATGCTTCTACTGATGTAGTTTCGGGCTTATTCAATACCGTATCCAGGTCTGCAAAGCTGACAAGGGCTTTTTCCCTCCAGTTCTCCAACGGCTCGACGCCCACCCGGTAGGGCAGGATTTCCTCACAGAAAGCGTCGAAGGGGATTTGTTTCCCCCACGGGCGTTCCCGCCACACTTTGAAAGCCAATTCTATATTATTGATCAGATATTCGGCCGTAATACAGTTTATATCTTCCTGCACTATCGGCTCGCCCATTTTGTATGTATCCAGCACCTTCTGCTTGTCCGAGGAACTTGTCCACCGTAAATGCACGGTTGCCACATCATTCCACGGGGCATCATAATATTCCGAATACTTGCCCGGCATGTTTACAATCAGGAACTCTGCCGCGCGCAGTTTCAGACTGTCGGCAGGATCTTGACTATAATGTTTCAGCACTTTTTCCAATTCCTTGCGGTTCTTTCCTGCCTGGTCAAGAACCGCTTCCAATTCATTTGAATAGGGCGTTGAGCAGGAAAGCGTACAAATGATAAATAAAAATGAAAATGTTCGCATATATTAGAGTTAAAAAAATTATCTATCCGGAAATATTGTATGTGATTCAAGAATTAGATAGCCAAATTTGCATGCGTACATAGTTTGCACTATATACGCACGCAATTTTTGAAAGGATTACTCACTTCTTTCGAAGCGGATCGTGGCGAGTTTTCTTTTCAGTTCTACGCTGGGTGTGAATACAACGCGGATGCCTGAAATTTTGTCAACGGTGAAATCTTTTGGGTCGTCTACGCCTTTGCTTGAAAACGAAATACGGAATGTGCCCAACTCACCCAGATTTACACTTTTGCCCATCAACAGATACTTGGGGACCGTGTCGATCACGCTGTTGATTACGTTACCTACATCTCCACGCGCTAACGAGGACAGGTTGACAATGTCTTCAGCTATTTCCTGCTGAGTCACTCTGCCGTCGTTTACCGGTGTGACATACACTTTGGCCGGACTTTGCCGGTCTTGCGGATTTTGCCGCTCTAAAAATCTGTACTTCATACTTTTTTCTCCTTTTTTTTTAATTAATTGATCTTTTTCTTTGTTTTATTATTTATAATCTCTGATATAAAAGGGAGCAGGGTTACCCGCCCTCTTTATTACATTTATCTACGGGATATTCAATACCAAAGGATTTTCGACGTAAACCGTATCTAAGATAGCTACATTGTTTACCTTGGGGATGACTGCATGTCTCAGTTTAACCTGCGTACAGTATATCTGCCTAATTCACATAAATGTAAATTTCCGATATAGCGACGTATGTCTCTCTGC
>JAISFI010000065.1 GCA_031263685.1 Dysgonamonadaceae bacterium
AGCGACAATGAAAGTTGGTGGTCGAAAGGACATGGCACGTTAGTTGACGATGCGCAGGGCAACTGGTGGCTCGTGTATCATGCCTATGCCAACGGTTTTCACACGCTTGGCCGCCAAACACTGATTGAACCCGTCGAATGGACAAAGGACGGCTGGTTTAAATCGAAAAATACCGCTTCCGCAGACGTGAACCACGACTTGTCCCTGCCGTGCGCAAACCTCTCCGACGATTTCAGCAGCGCCGCTCTGGGCTTGCAGTGGACGTTTTGGAAAGAGTATGTTCTCCAAGCCGTAACAATAAAAGAAAATTCCCTGTCCCTTAAAGCCAAGGGAACAACGCCTGCCGACGCCCGTCTGCTGCTTGTCATCGCGCAAGACAAAAACTATGAAGCTCAGGTTGAAATAACGGTTGAAAAAGGAAATCGCGCAGGGCTGGTTTTGTTTTATAATGAAAAAGCGTTTGCAGGACTGGTAGTCGGCGAGGAAAATTTTACCATTTATAAAGATGCGGAAAATAAATATGAATTCCCCAATAAATCCGGGAATCATCTTTATCTGAAAATAATTAATCACAACAATCATTGCTCGTTTCAATGTAGCGGGGACGGTCAAATATGGGAAACACTGGTGGAAAACGTGGATGTTTCGGCGATGCACCACAATAATTACAAAGGTTTTTTTGCCTTGAGAATCGGACTGCTGTCGGCAGAAAAAGGCTCGGCAACATTCAAGGATTTTCGTTATAAAAATGTTGTACCACAAAAAAATAAATAGTATGAAGAAAAATTTAATCCTGTTCTTTTTATCATTTTCTTTATCGCTTCAAGTTGCTTTCCCTGCGGAACAACCGGAGCATGTAGCCTACCTGTATGCTTATTTCAGCGGAGACGAATCCCGTTCGGACGACCAGCAGGTATATTTTGCAATAAGCAAAGATGGCTTGCGCTGGACCGATTTAAATGTCAATAATCCGGTTTTGAGTTCAACATTAGGCGATAAAAGGGTTCGCGACCCCTACATTATCCGTTCTCATGAAGGGGACAAGTTCTTTCTGATAGCTACCGATTTGGACATTCGTGCAAGTAAATACGGAGGCAACTGGGGAAATATGTCAACCAAAGGGAGTACTTCACTCCTGATTTGGGAATCCACGGATTTGGTCAACTGGTCGGAACCGCGAATGGTTGATGTGGCAAGTTCTATTGGAGCCGGTTGCGCCTGGGCGCCCGAAGCCATTTACGATGAAACGGCGGGCGAATATTTAGTTTACTGGTCGAGTCGCGTGGCAGAAGATAATTACGCTTTGTTCCGGATATATGTATCCAAAACCAAGGATTTCCATACATTTACACAACCCGAAGTTTTTGTGGAAACACCGCTTGGATGCATCGATGCCTCCATATTTAAAGTGGGCGATACCTGTTACCGCCTGATTAAAGATGATACTCAAAACTATGTAAGTTTATCTTCGAGCAAGGTTTTGCTGGACTATTCCAACGAAACCGGCTTGGGAAATTCGTACACACATATTCCGAATACGGAATTGGAAAACCACAAGGGAGGATACGAAGGAGCCACCATGTTCCAATTTCTTGGAGAAAACAAATGGTGCGTACTGGTCGATGAATATGTGGGCGCTAAACGTGGATATATCCCGTTTGTTTCAACCGATATTTCGCAAGAGAACAGCTTAACACTGCTGGCGAACGGGACATACATTATGCCTACCGGAGCGAAACACGGTACCGTGATTACTGTCAGCCAAAAAGAATACGATGACCTTATCGACAAATGGGGCGTTCGTTCGCCGGAAGCTCAGACCGGTCGTCCGGTGCTTGAATATGATTTTAACGAAACATTAAGCGGACGAAATGCAGTGGACAAAAGCGGAAACGGATACGATGCTCAACTTTATGGAAACGCACAATATATTTCCGATGCCGAAAAAGGACAGGTGCTTTACGTGGATAAAAATTCATCTTACCTTGAATTTCCAAACGGTTTTTTCGACGGCCGCGATACGCTGACCGTTTCAATGGATGTAAAACCCATGAGTGATGATTTTCATCATTTTGTTTTTACAATAGGAACAGGAACGGCTAAGTATTTCTTTTTGAGAATAAGGGATAACGAAACCCGTATGGCTATTACCACGCAAAGCAACGGAAAAGAATATGACATTTTGAAAAGCGGAAGCTACAAGGGCAAATGGATGAATGTAAAAATGCTATTCGAAGGACATACCATGTCGTTGTACATTGATAACGAACTTATCCAAAAGCGTGAAAATGTCCGTTCCATAAACGATTTCGGGAAAGGTTTGAATGCCTATATCGGAAAATCGTTTTATTCCGACCCTTACTTTACAGGTTATTTCGACAACATAAAAATTTATAACCGCGCTTTGTCGAAAGAGGAAATAGAAGCCGAAAAAACGCAAACTTCCATAAACCGGATGGCAAAAGAAAAAAATGAGTTTGTTATTTTTCCCAATCCGGTAAACGATTTTATCCGGATAAAAATTCCCGGTGAAGCGCTTGAAAACACGCTTACAATTTCTTCATTAACCGGGGAAAGCCTGATAAAACAACAGTTTGCTTCTTCCGGTGAAATCGCCCTGAATGTTTCCGGGATACCGGAAGGCGTTTATTTCTGTTCCGTGCAAAATGGCAGGAATTGTAGTACCTATAAGTTTATTAAGAATTGAGAATAACATAAAAAGCGGCTGTCTGTTTTGTTCAGACAGCCGCTTTTTATTATACTGCATTTCGACCCGCTATCTCCGTAAAAATAATCAAAGTTCCAAAATCCTGTACTTGTTTTTACCGATAAACACAATCACCGCCGCTTTCAAGTCGGGACGACCGCCCAACCGGTGGGAAGCGAGGTATTGCTCCACCTGCGCACGCCCCGCTTCCTGCCGGGCGGTGATTTCCGCTTCGCTCGCGTCCGTTTTGCAGTACTTCAATTCCAGCGCCCATTCGTATTTGATTTGAGGCAGCAGCGGACTGCGTTGCAGGTAAATGTCCGTGCGACCGGGAACGGCTTCGTACTCGCTCATCGGAACGTATATCTTACTCATGAAAAGATAGGCCAGCAGCAGGATCTGAATATACTTCTCGTCGAAGCGCCGCAAATCGTAATCGGATAGCTTGCCGAAAGCATTTTCGGAAACGTAGGCGATGAACCGCTCCAGGTTGCCGTCCATTGCTAAGGCGTAGATTGCCTCGTTCAGGGGACGGGATTCGATATTCAGATCGGGCGACGTTTCGCGTGTTATCTTCGTGATGTATTCCCAATACAGCGTTCGAATGGAATAGTTGGGAATCGTAAGTTTCAACTGGGTTAAATAAGGCTCTTTGATGGTGAGCAAACCCATGTAGAAAAGGAGGGACACAAAATAATCGTCGTCGTTGAGCATGTCGATCGAAAACTTTTTCTGTATTTCCGCAACGATGCTGTTTTCTTTCATGATTTGAGTAAGCGTTTCGCGGTTGTTGTCGTTCTGAACAAGGCGGCGCAGGCGGCCGTAGTCGGTTTTCAGGTTCAGATCGACGATATCTTCGGGCGGCGTTCCGAACTCAATGATTTGATTGAAGAAATAGAGCATCATGGCGGGGTTATATACCCTGTGTTTACCGTCTTTATGAAACAGGTAGCCGTTGTAGTAGGTTTGTATATCTATGTTGATGCAGCTTTCATCGACGCCGGTTTCCCGCATCAGCCACTCGACTTCTTCCTGCGTGAAACCCATCATTTCGTTGTATCTGGGATTGAGGGTAAGTATTTGAGCGATGTTGTACCCACTGGTAAGGTCGTCGAGCATCACGGGCGAGATGCCGGTGATAAAGGTGCGGTTTACGATGGAAAACTTGGTGGCGGTTTTTATCCTTTCGTAGAAGTCGCGCACCAAACCGTTGGCGGCTATCATCGTTTTATAGAAGTCGTTGCCCAGACGGTTGCCCATAGCGATGAGGTCGTTGGCAAAATGGTCGTATTCGTCGATGATGATAAAGAGTTTTACTTTACTCT
>JAISFI010000095.1 GCA_031263685.1 Dysgonamonadaceae bacterium
GGTTTCCGTTAAGCCATTAGCAGAGAAATCGGAACGGAGTTTTCCTATCTCTAAAAATGCCACAGAATATATCGTCGCACCTTTAAAATAAACATCGTCAACCAGGGTATTTGGTTCGCCGATCACCCATACACTTCCGGCAACAGTGCAACGAAGGGTCTCGGTGAATCTCCCTTTGAGAACATAGATTTTGTTGCCCTGATTAATATTCGCGGAGGACTTCTTCGGAGCTGCCCGCGTCCCGGAATTCAGGTCGTCGCCCATTTCGGCGTCGATATAAATCGTATTTTCGTCTGTGAGTAATTCGCCAGTAAACGGATTTCGTATCCGTGTGAAATTGTCGAGTTTTATAACTTCCTGCTCCATAACTGTTTGTTTTAGAGATTAAAATATAATTGTAATGCTTCCGGTATCGCAACCGGCTTTAATGTCAATGTCGGAGATGATCAAATCGACCCCTGCCGGTACCGTAACCCCAAGAAGTTCCTCATCGTCGTAATCCGTTCCATCCACGGAGAAGGAAGCTCCGGCTGCATTGCCCGAAAGGATGACTTTCGAGACGGTTAAGTCCTTGTCGTAGCAGAAGTACTTCGGGTAGATCAATGAGTTGATGCCGAGTTTTTCGACGAAGATGCTGGTCATCTTTCCTAGCACCTTCACCACCGGAACTATCGCATTCGTTTCCTCATCCCGCACAACCAGCCGGTTGCCCTGAACCTCCTTCCCCAGCCCCTCCTCGTACTGCTGAAAAACAGGAACTTGCGCGTTAGTCTCCGCGTCAAGTTCCGTTAATTGGTTGCCTTTCACTGCTTTTTGCATTCTTATAGCTTTTTGATTCCAAACTGATTCAACTCTAAATTAGGATATTGCAGTCCCTTGTTTCACACGAATCCGGCACCACTTGGATTCCTCATTCATGAACACAACAATATCCTCCCGTGTGCCGCCCGTATTTATTGGCACGTCCACTTCGATGGTTTGCCCATTGCCGGCCGGCCCCTCCATAGGCGATACCGTTCCAAACTCAAGCCCATCGTCCAAAAACCAAGCAGACGAAGAATCCAGCGTGAATTGCCATTTACCGTAGTTGAACGAGTAATTAGCTTCCAAATCATTCTCGCCGTCAATCGCAATATAGCTGCTTTCCCAATAGGAATACAGCGTGATACCACCCTCCGGCATCGTATAGGCGTCGCCGGATTTTTTGTAGCCGACAAACGCCGGATTGCCGCCGTAGGAGCTGGCCTTCCAGCCCAAAAACCGGTATCCGGTTCGCGTCAGATTCGGAAGATTGATAACGGCTTCTTCCCCTGCGGCGTATTCGACGTCATCCGTTGCCATTTCACCGGTTTCTTCATCTTGGTATTGCGCCCGATATTTCACGGCCTCTTGATTGAAAATAACCCGGCACCAGATGCCGTCCTTGGTGGCCAGCACCAAGGTATCGGAACGTGCGCCTCCCCCGTTCTCGAAGATTTCCACTGTAATGGACTGTCCTTCCCCAGCAGCGCCTGATTCAGGCGATATGGTTCCGAACTCAAGCCCATCGTCAACGGCCCACGGGTGGGACGAACTAACCATGAGCATTCTGCTACCGCCCTGCCAGGAAATGGGAATAATAAGTTCGTGGTGGTCATCAATAGTAATGATAGCGTCGGGCTCTTCTACGACAGGAAGAAACTCGCCGGTCAGGCTGGCGCTGGAGGAGGGCATGGTAAGTTTGGTACCCGGCGATACCAGCGTTCCGGTCGCCGACCACCGCCAGCCGATGAAGTCGAATCCATTCTTAGCGGGCGCTGCCGGAGCGGTGATCTCCTGTCCGGCGTAATAGGTATAGCTGTCGGAGGTCGCACCGTTTCCCTTGTCGATGGTCAACGTAAATTCATTGGCCGCCAGCTGATACGCCGTAACTCTTGCCCAGAGGCCCGTCGAATTGGCGAACACCACGCTTTGCGACCGGGCCGCGCCGGAGTTGGGCAGGACTTGGATGGTTACCTGCTGACTTTCGCCCGCCGGCCCCGACAGGGGGGATACGTTCAGAAAAGTCAGTTCCGCTTCGACCATCCACGGGTGGGACGAGCCTAACAGGTAAGTATTCGTTCCGCCGGAGGCTGGAACTTGGAACGAAACGTCCTTCTCGTCATCCAGTGAGATAAAGTCCCGCGACGCATGGCCTCCGTCCAGGGACTGTAGCCGCTCAAGGATGCGTCCGATGACCTCGTTAAATAACGACAGTTCGATCTTGCTGTCCAAGGCGGCCTTCAAGCCTTGAACCGTTGTAATAGGAATACTTTCCGACTTGTGCCAAAACGAATCCATCCATGCTGCAAATTGCGAAGCCAGCGGCTTCATTCCCCGCTGAAACCAGCCTTTTAGTGTGTTGATTGCTGTGATTGCCATAATTCTTATTTTTATATGTTATTTATGTCTGTGTCCCATTCTTTAGTTATACCACTTTGATGATGTATGCCAGCACGTAGTAGGGCGGCCGGTTCTCATGCAGGGCTCCGCTTCCCTCCGTCCGGATTGTTGCGCTCGTCCAAAGGGAAGCCATTTGTCCAATTCTGTACTCGGCAGCGGCGCTGGTCGAGTCGGTAGTCTCTCCAGTTGTGCCGTTATTGTCGACGTCCGACGCCCTTGCGCTCAATTTATTGAAGCGGCTATCGGTTACGTGGTTGTGCGCCGGCATCTGCTCCTTGGTCAGCGTTACCGCCTTTTGCCCGCCCGTATTGCCAATCGCCCCGTAATTTTCAGTCAAATCCATTGCGTCGGATGGCGTCGACGCCTTGGTCGGATCTTGTCCGATGATAAACCGGCCGCGCAGGTCGGGGACAACGCCAAAACTCTGCACGTTGCTCCCGTCGCAAAGATGGAATCCGGACGGTATACTTTCGCCGCTCCAAAGGATGATTGCGCCCTTCGGCATTGCCAAGTTTTGAAGGGCCTGCAATTCTGCTTTGGTGGCGCCATTAGAGTACAGCCATGCATTGGTTGGGAATGGCACAAAAGTCTCCCACTCGTAACTGTTACCGGTGGCAGCCTGACCAAACTCCGCCCAGCGTCGCGTTCGGGCATTGCTGTATATGGCGCTGCCTGCCGTGACCGTTTCAGATTCTTCCACAATCCGGAGGTACGTTTGCAGGAAGCCGGCTTTCAGCGGCAGGATTTCCCCGTCAATGATTACCGTACCGGCTCCGACCGCTCCGCCTTCTTCCCGACAGCCGGAAAGGATAAAGTTTCCTCCTGCCGCTTTCGCATACTCGGCTATCAGAAGAATTTGCTCCTGAATGAAATCCAGTCCCTCGGTCGACAGCGGAAAGTTTCGCGTCGCGTAATTCGTGTATTTTGCCCTGTTCATAATTTATAGGTAAACAACGTAATATGTTTTTGATAACAACTTGTAAAAATCCAGTATACTCTTCAACCGCACGATATTATCGCTGTCTTCGGCCAGCGACGCCGGAACGGCAACCGTAAAGGCGTTGACGCCGGCCAGGATGGCCAGCTTGTCCCAAAACAGCGTTCCTCCCGCTTCGATCGAAAGGTAGTAATGGTAGGTATCATAATCCTCGTCCCATGCCCATTGCCACTCTCCCTGTACGTCGCTGTCGTAGATCGCGATAGCGCCATTGGCATCTGGAAACGCATCGTTCAGCGCACGGCGGAGGTAACAAACCTGCCCGTTCGTCCGTAGCCGGTAGAGGTTGTCGGAGCGGTTTTGTAAAAATCGACCGTAAAGCGTCTCAACCGGCGCAACGGCGGCGTTCAAAAAAGCCAAAACCACCGGTTTCCGCAGGACGATCGGAAGCAGAAGCACCACCAGCCGTTTAAATGCAATTTCAAAGGCTTTCATATGGAATATAATTGAGTATTAAATCGGCAGTCTCGTCATATATCCGGTAGTATCCGCTACGGGGGTTTGACTTTGCCGTAACTTGCTGCCAGTCGAGGCCGTCCTCGCTGGTTTCCGCCAAAATCAGTTCCGGAATCACCACGCCGTCAATCGCCTGCAACGCATCGACTAGCGAGGCATTGCGATACTCTCCGTTAAAGGGCAACGCCTTGATAAAATTCTTAATGGTTTCCGGTACCGGAAACTCGCCCGAAAAGTTTTGACCGGAGCCGTTCATCATCATCGGGTTATAGTATATATCCATCGCAAGTTTAAAATGTTCGGCCGGCTCGTTTACGATTTCGATAACCACCCCTGCATCCTTCACCTCCCGGAGGTACTCGACAAAGGCCGCCTTCACCTCGGTGGAGACCGGCTCCGGACTACCGCCGGATTCGGTCGCTATTTTTAGGTAAACCACCGCCGAGCGTTCCACGGCTGCGGCGTATTTGATCACGCGGAGGGCTTCGATCTCTTCGTCGGTCATCCCGTCGGTGTCGTAATAATCGGCATCCGCGACCATGGATTTTCCCAGCAGGAACGCCTTGGCTTTCGACACGTACCAGCGCAGGGAGTGAGGCTTCAGTTCGCTGATCATCGCGCTTGTTTCCTCCTTATGAAGGTCAAACAGTTTTTCCAGCGTCCAGACGGCTGCTGCTATACAATAGAAAAAAATGCTTTCAACGCTCACCTTTGAGAAAGAGTCGAAACCCGCTCCGGAGGCCAGCTTGTATGCTTGGACAATCACTGGATCGGTCATCCAGCGGTTGGTGATCTCCTTCTTAATTTCTGCAATTGTCCGTGCCATATTTTTTCTTTTCAACTTACCACAAAATCAATTTCGATTGCCCAAAACTCAATTCCCTCGCCGGACGGTTTTGTATCCGGTTCCCAATCGGTTTCCGTTGCCGGCTGTAGCCGCTTGGCGGCGTAGTAGATTGCGATGTCCCGGTTCACCGGCTCGCTTTCCAGCAGTTCCATTCCGGGCAGCAACCGTTCCGTGATCGACAGCCCGTTGCGCACCGCAAGGTCGAACGCCGCTTCCACGCTGCCGCTTACCTGAACGGCCATGTCCAGCATCGTTTGCCGATCCAACACCATTACCATTTTAATTGCCGTTTAATTGCCAAATAAATGCCCGTTAAAAGGATTAGCGTTAAACCGATCCTTCCCATCCATATCTGAAAATTCTGCCAGCCGGTAACATAATTCACCGGCCGTTCCACTTCCACCGGATAGGCCACCTGTATCGAATCAATCACCAACACCGAGTCCCGGACGATCTTGTCGCGATACAGATACCTGTACTTTTCGAGAAAAACCGTGTCGCCGGCCTGTTTAATGACAATCGAATCTTGCAGGTATACCGAATCGCGGAATATCACCTCGCGGTACTCGGTCTTCACAGTTTCCACCGGAATATAGCGAACCGGCTGGCAGGCGGTCAGCATCAGGATGCTGATAACAATGAAGGCCAGAATGGCCAGCCAGCCCAGTGCGATTGCTGTTTTTTCGCCCGGTTTCATGCCTTTCGCGTAATTGTTTTTACGTTTGACAGCTTGAGGGAGAGTTCTTCCACCTCCGCCCGCAGTTGTTCGTTTTCTTTCCGGAGTCCGATAATCTGCCGGTTTAACTCCACGACTTTGGCTACCAGTTCTGCATTCTCCTTAGCAAGGAGGTCGATGGAGGATTGCAGTTCCTGCAGAAAGTCGTTTTTCGTCTTTCTTCTGCCGGTGAACCAGCCAACCATGCCGGTGACAATGGCGGACAGATAGGGCAATAAGTCTGCAAAGTTCGTTTCCATAGTTATTTCAATTTGATTCGGTTTTGCAGTGCGAATCCGGCCCGAACGTCCTGGATTTTGCCCGGTATACCGTTCTCGACCAGCGTCATCGCCATCGCAATAGCGATAAAATCTTCGCCGTCCGTGTCGGTTAACACCTTGTTGCGCGGGACGTGCGACCCGTTCGCTACTTTCTTAATGTACCCTTCCGTATTGTTCTCCGTCGGGGGAGCCCAATGCGAGATTATCTTCTCCAGCGTGTTCCAGCCACGCTTCAGGTACGTTCCGAGCGTTAGAAACGCCGCGCGGTAGCCGTAAGCTGCCGATTCAAACTGTTTGAACGACTTGTCCGTTCCGGGACAAATCTCTCCGTGAAATACATCCCGGCTGTGCCGGATGTTCAGTGGATTGTTGTTCCTTAGTCCTCTGGGGGTTGCCATGATTATAAATATTTTGCTTCTAATATTAGTTTGTTTTCTGTGATTTCAAGCCGGCTGATGCGTTGCCCGTCGGCTTCCATTTGTTCGGTAATCTCGCGTTTCCATGCGCGAAAATCAGCATCGTTGCATAAACCATCAATGCCTGCACCGGTAGTCGGACTTTCCTTGATTTCTCCTTTTTGGCAGAGCAAAATCAACGCTTGGTTTTGCGCAATAACAGTACCGATCATTACCCCCGACACAATCATTCCGTCCCCATCCCTGACCATCTTTACGGAAAGATCGTAATCGCTATTCAACTGCATCCCAACTCCTTTCATTGCTTTATTTTTTCATTTGTAAAATGAGAGGATTGCGGGCTGGCAGTCGACGGGTTGAATATCATTGCCAGCGGAGCGCCGTTACCGGCCACAGGATGCACTGAAAGCTGTGTTTTCAGCATTTGCAAGTCCGTATAAACTTGTTGCATCCAACCCACCATTGCATCCACCGCTACCAGGCCTTTTAACCGGCCACCGTTCAATATGATTCCGTCTTTGTCTATATCGACCGTCGTACTTTCGATTTTGATATTAACCGCGTCGATTTCCGAATAGGAAATCACAACCGGTTCCCGCAAGTATTCACCGGACAAATCCGCTACAATAACATAACTCCCTACCTTGGGTTTGATGAACAACCGTCCCGATTCGTCGTTGATTACCGCACGAAGCCGGACATCCGTAAGGGTCAGATCATCAATCGACACATCGCAGGTATCGCCGCTTATATTGATCACCTCGGCTATAAACAAACCAATATTTTGACCCTGTCCGGCAATATTTTTTAGCCTTTCCGCTATCTGACCGTATACATCCATTAGCTCAACCTCCTTCCTAATGTTACCGTCCTGCTCCCCCCGTTACCGCCGAATTTTGTTTCAACGGAAATCACATAATAATCCCCATCTTTATACGGATATTCCTTGTCTCGTAGCCGTATCTTATACGCTGGTTCTACAAACGGCATAAGCCAGCCTGTGAAATGGCCTTCATAGCCATCATAGGCGAACAAATTGTATTTTTGCTGCGCCAATGTTTTCATGCTTGAATCCGACACGCCGTTCGAGGTAAAGAAATGCTTTTCGCCGCCGGTATTTCCATAAGCGACTTTCTTGGTTTTTCCATCTGGTTGCGTCGAAGATACGACTATCTCGATTTTCTTGTTTTTCAGCAGGACGTATTTTAAATCCGACTTTTCAATATTTTGCGCAAAATCATATATAACAGGCTCCCTGTTTGTAATTTCGCTGTATGGGGAATGGATGTGTAGCACTTCGTCTTTAAAATAGATATTGGCTTTCGTCTCATCCTGAATCTTTTTCAACACATCAAAAGCCGTCGCCTTAAAAAAGACAAACTTTTTCCAGTCAAAACCATAATCGCAATCAACAACGTAGCGAGTGGGGGCTCCGGCTTCTTTGTTTTGCCGGTTCACTTCGTCTGCAACCGTTTTCAACAGATTTTTCAAAGGGATATTTTTGTACTCTCTGTTTGCGAGAGGCTTCTTAAATAAATACAGTGCATCTATACAGTCAATCCGGATGGTTGAATTGTCTGTCGAAATCGCATCAACATAACCACGGAATTCCAACATAAGAGCATCGTTGTACCCCAGCCGGATCTCAACGGCGTCGCCTTCTTTTATTTTGTCCTCTATCTGAATGGATCGATTAATATACGTACCGGGAATAACAATCGTGGCCGTGTCCGCCAGATTCTCTACAGACTTCATAATGGTAACGCTGTCGATCGCCTGCAGGCTATATCCGCCTATTGATATTATATAACACATTACGTAATACATCACTTTCTTCCCTCTTTTACAATCAACTCAAATAAGTCATCCGAATAGGCCTTAATGCTCCATTGTTGATTTTCCATTCCCTTGGTAAACGGCAACGAATAATCTTCAATCGCTAGCCGGGTGATTCCGAATATGGAAAAAAGGACACTCTCCACTTCTATGATTGCTCGAGCTTCGCAAAAATCGCGCAACTTTCGCAGATAATATTCCGGCATCTCCCCGTCGCCCTTGAACACGCCGGCAATATTTACCTCATAATCATCCTGACTCCACAACTCCTTAATTGTTCCCCTGCGCACTACTTCTTCGTCCACCTTCAATATATTTCGCCGCACAATAACATTCTTTCCGGTCACAGAGACAACCGGATCGAGCGGAAAGGTAAACCATTCCATGTCGTCTGCAAACCGCATCCGGAGCGAACCCTGATACAAATTCCCCAGGTACTCCGACCGTTCTCCATCGGCCCGATCCGGCGGTAATACCGCCACCGGTCGATCCAACCAGAATGGAGGCAAATTAAATCCCGTTGCAAAATCCAGATATATCATTTCAACTTGCCGCTGTTTCTGCTACACCCAAAATGCGGGAGAGAACTTCCGCCATGTCCCGCTGTATACTCTCTTTGTTTTCCCTGACGCCGCCATTGAATATCATGCTCTCAAAGAATTTGCCAACACTGATATTTATTGTCGTATTTCTGGTGCCTCCGGTGGTGATTGCCTCATTCGATCGGGAACCGCCGCTACTACTGTTGCCCCCGCCGGAGGTCGCGCCCAATGGATCATTCACCGCCGATTGAACACTTTCATTGGTGCCTATCCCCATTTTTTCCTTTATGCTTCTTCCTATGTCCGCCAACGATTTCTCGCTGTTCCACGACATCTCTATCCCCGCTAAAGACTCCCGCGCCTTTTGGCCATATTCTGCCACCTTGCGCGCCCCATCAATGATCGCCTTCTGCCGCTTCTCTATATCGGCATTAATCCTCGATAGCGCAGCCTTATTTTCCTCCGAATCGCCCATCCCGACGGCCTCCTTAAATTTATACCATCCCGTCAGAATGTGATCAAGGCCTATCATAAACCCATTGATAAATGTGCTCCAATATAATTTTACGGACTCTACATAGGCCCTGAAGGAGTTCTTCATGAAGCCGGTAACCCCATCCCACAGACTGCCCCATCCCTCAATCTTATAACAACAATAGGCAATAATAGCTATCAGGGCGGCTATTCCGGCAATAATAAGCGTGATCGGACTGGAGGCGATCCAAAGAACGGCGCTCCAGATGCTGGTTGCTACGGTAACGATGGTCATCCACGCCTTATACAGGACGAGGGCGGCTATTATCCCGCCAATGGCTCCGGCAATGGCTGTGTAAAAAATATTTCCTTCCCTCAATCCATCCAAAAAACCTTTGTAGAGGCCGTAAAACCACTTTAAGTAAGACCAAATTTTTTCTATGGCGCCAATGACAATGTCGCTTACTACGCTAACCACTTGCATGATCTGATCCTTGTTGTCTTCAAATTTGGATATGATTTTATCCATTAAATCGCCAATTCTGCCAATAATGGGAGAAAAGGCTGACTCTACTGCAACAACCAGTTTTCCTACCCGTTCCTGAAGATCGCCCATATTGTTTGCCTGTTGCTTCAGCTTTCCTTCGGGCGTTTGCGCCAATGCCTTATTGACGCCGCCAACTGATTCGCTTACTACGTCAAACAGCACTGCCGCACGCTGGGCCTCTTTTCCGTGCTTTAATATGGCTTCCTGTGCCTTGGTAAAATTATAGCCGTAACGGCTTAGCGCGCCTGTCTGCCCCTGCATTACTTTGCCCAGCATGGTGGCAATCTGTTGCGCCTGTTCCTGCGATGCATTTAACCCATATTGCTGGGCAAGCATATCGTTCATCGCGGGGATAATCTTTTTCAGACTATCCGGATATTGTAAATAGGTGGCCAGTTCCTGAGCGCCGGCGTACTGCACCTCGTCTCCGATAACGCCTAATTTCTGCTGGGCGGAGGCCAGATCAAGAATCGAGTTAATCTGGTCTTGGCGAGCGCCCATCGTATTACGCATAACGGTCGATAATTTTTGCACCTCAACTGATTCCTCCATATAGGCCTGCTTGGATGCACCTATATACGACGTCAATTTATATATTCCGACAGATGCAAGTGTCAACGGATTGGTTAGCGCCCTCAGCCCGGGTATGGAACCTTGCAAGTCATTAAGCCAGCCCTTTATTTTCCCGCCTTCCAGCGCATTAAGTTTGGTGATTTCTTTCTCAAGTTGTTTTATTTCCCTGTTGGTCGCCCGAATGGCTTCCCTGTTGGTCGCAGGTATCCACTCTTTTTGCGCCCGCAACGCAGCGATGCGCTGATTCATGGAGCCTATGCTCTTGCCCATTTGACCCATAACGCCATTGGCGGAATTGACCTGCCTCTGTACTTTCGACCAGGTCTCTAATTGCTTTTCATTGGCAACATTGATTACCCGTAATTTATCCCATAAATTTCCGGCCAAATCAAGCTTGTATGTCAAATTGTTGTCCGCCATATTTTTTTTCTTACATCCGCGCTACTTTTTCTTCCATGTTTTTGCCTCCTCTCTCCGTATGTATTCAAGCTCCCGAATACGCATCGCCCACTGCTCGTCCTCCAGGCTGTCAGGGTCGGGGATGTGCATATAGTAACGCAACTGAGCGTTACTGATACGCACCAAGTCCCCGGGGTTTACCCCCGCAGCCTTTATAACTTTTCCAATTCGGCCTCCTTCACTTCAATCAACTCGGAAAGTTTGGAGGAAACCGACAAAAACAGCGTGTCGTCTGTTTTTATCACCTCATCACCATCGAGCCAGCAGTCGTTCAAAAGAATCTCGTTGAATTTTAAAGGATTCTCTTTCCCCGCCAGCGAAGCGTAGCCAAGTGTTTTGCGCCCCGGTTTTTTCAGATAACATGCTTTTCCTTCCACTTGAATGCGAAATACTTCGCCATGTTTGGCCTTCCATGCATCTATTTGTTCTTTGTTTGCTGTAAACATAATTGTAATCTTAATTGATTGATATTTAGTGCTGTTTCGTTGTTATGCCGCTTGATATTGAATATCCAGGGCAATGAAAGGGAGCGTTACTTCCATAAACTTATCGCCCTGGCTGATTTCCTTTGCCTCTTCCGTGAATTGGATCCCGCTGATTTTATCGGTAATCAGCATATCCCCCTTGGCCGGATTGCCGTAGCACACAACTGCATTCAGGTTCAGATTCAGCACGGAACCCCCGCCTAATAATTTGAGTGTTTCAAACTCGCTTTGCGTGAGCGATATTTCGCCTTCGTGAGCGATATTTCCCTTTTGAATCGACATTCCCCGGTTTCCCTTTCCGTATAGAACCTCTTTTTCCTGCGTGCTGGTATATTTAATCCCACGGAACCCCGTCACATCCCGCCCGCCCAGGAAAAGCGCGAGGTCTGCAAACTCATATTGCCGTCCATTAATTACTGTCATATTTTATTGATTTACAGTTATAAAACCCAATTTTACGTCAATGTATTTCGCGTACCCATAAGGCTTTACGCGAAGCACAATCTCTACTTTTCCAGTCGATACCACTTTTTGAGCATAGTCAATAAAACATTTTACACCGGTATCCTGCGGATCATTCGGATCGACACCCAAGTTTCCCTCGCTGGTCATCCCTTGAATAATGGCCGCCTCGACTTCACTTTCCCAACTTTTCGCCATTCCCGGGACCAGTTCGCCGGCATCGGTAATGGGTATTTCGTCGTTCAAAAATTCAATCAGCGTCGAATAGGCAATACGATAGGCTTTGTCGATGGTTCGTCGCCGGGCAATACTTCGATAATCGTCGCCGGTGGCAGTAGCCAAACTGTCATCGGCAAAGAAATAACCGGCTTTCCCTGTAAAGGTGCGAAACGTAATATAACCCTTGTCATTGATGGTCTCTACGTCTGCCAATTCCGCCGCTTTATTTTTGATAAATGCCGTTAACGTTGTCAACGCCAAATCGCGTACCCTGCCGATGTGACGTTGTACCGGAACCCTGGCAATACGACCCAACAAAAGTCCCACGGCCCCGCCGCCGGAATTTTCTTGTGTGTCGCCCAGTAGCACACCCACCCGGTTGTAGCTATAAGTACTCAAATCGGTCAATGCCGTTACATTCCCATTAAATCCGCGCGCTTCCAGTATGACAAACAAAGGCGCGTATAGCGTATTGGTAGCCCACTGTGCCAAAGCTTGGGCATTAAGCATCGCCTCCGGCAAGTAATTCTCTACACCAGCGCTGATTTCCGGCTCATAGCCATCGGCTGGATTGAACAAAACACCTAATACGCGAATTCGCCCGGCTGCTGCACATATAAGCGATTTGGCTGTATTACTGCTCGCGTCTACCAAATCAGATGGCGTCTCGGTATTGGAAAATCCCATCAACCACAGTTCGGCGCCTTCGCCTGCCTCGGAGTAAAATTCCTTCACATGCCGGTACAGAAATGCATTGGCGTCCGCCGCCTGGGCCGTAACGCCAAGCGCAACTAAATCATCTAATTTACGAAGCACATAAGGAGTGGCCAGCTTCAGCCCGTCGTTGCCGACGACCTCGGCGGCGGTTGCTACTAATCCCACCACGCCATCGGCGCTGGGGGCCGTGCTCCCCAGCGCTCCATTTTCAAAAAATATTTTTACTCTTGGTAACATAACAATCTATTTTTCTACCTTTTCTATGGACTGTTCTTTCAGTATGCCGGCGTGATTAACAGCGTCGCTTTCATCAAAAAATGCCTGCCCGTCGGACGTGAAATAAAGCATGTCCCTGTTTGGGTAAATTTTGAATAATCTCGCGGATTTATCCGCCCATTCACTTTTCTGCCCATCCGCCGGTTCCGGCGGAGTTGTTTTTTTATTCGCCATAATTCAATCTTCTTCAGGAGGCGGCAAGGGCGCTGACAATAGCTCCGATTGCCTCGTTTTTCAATGGCAGGCAAATAAAATAGTGCCGGAAGTTGACCATATTTTGCTGATTCGCGGGATCGGTTTTCGATTCGCTGTAGTACATCTTCGTGCTACCGGTCACTTTCATCATGCGTGGGGCGTAGAATGCTACAGACGCCTGCCGGTCGGTGGCGCTGTCCGCGGCCGACCCAAAGGCCAATTTGCTTTTTGAAGATACCGTATAGCAGGGACAGTCTGTATATTCGTACACCTCAAAGCCGTACAGATTTGAAATCTTGCCGGTCGTATAATTGTGGTATTGCTCCGCAAACTTCTGGTCATTTTCCAGCAGATCGGCCACATGGTCGGGGCACAAGACTAGTATCCGGCCGCCGGTAGGTACTCTCAATTTATCAAAGCCTTTTTTTAAGGCAATAATATCCTTTCTTGTGATGGCTTTATGCGTCCCGTCAGCCGAGTTTGCCCCAGTGGTTAATATGACAGGCGTTTTATCAGTATTGCCCGCCGGAGCAAGCGCATGAAGGGCCTTGACATACTTCTTCTCATTGATACTGTCGCGGTGCCGCTCAATCATAGACGACATCTTATCATAACTCATGGCATATAACTCATCGTCGGTAATAGGCGTTTGTTTGGTCTGATATTTATCTAGCCCGATTGCCTTATCGGCGTCTGCGATTATTTGTACGGGAATAGGATAGGTCGTATTATTGATTAGCACATCCGGATCGCCGCCAATATCAACAAAATGCAGGACGTCGTTATTTGCGAACTGGTCGTAGCTCCTTATCCGGTTCAGCCATCCAATAGATTCTACCGAGGTTCGAAATGCCTTTATCATTTCGCCCGTCCATATCTCAGTATAAACGCCGGCACGCAAGCCGTCAATCCCAAACAAAGGGGACAACAGTGACGCACCTCCTGTTACCGCTCCCCCAATAACGGCGGGAAGCCCAACCGAGGCGGCAATAACTCCGCCTCCCATCACACTGCAAAGCAGCATGCCAAAAAACAAAACAAACTTTCTCATCTTTAATTCTTGTTCTTTTAATTATTCATTTTTAATTATTCATTTTTAATTCTCCATAATACACTCTACGCCATACTCTGCGAGGTAAAGCGTCTTGTAAACGTCCGGATCTTCCTTGCGCAATTCAATCCGCTTGTTTTCCGGGACATCACTTAGTTTTTTATACCCTGCGGGCATTTCTGTCGCGCCAACTTGGGAAATTACGTCTGTTGGCTTGACAGCCGGCAACATCATTTCCAAGGTAGCCCATAAAGAGTCAATACCGGAACTTTTTCCCAGAGCGATAAAATGCTCTTTTTTGTCGGCCGTAATCCGTTTCAACTTGATGGCGCTATCCACCTCCGCTTCGACGGTGTTGTCGCGCTGTTTGTTCAGTTCCACTTGCAACATTTCTGCATTTTGCGCAGACTGTTGTAGCCCACCGATTTTTGCCAGAATTTCGGCCTCTGTCGCCGTCTCCGGCAAACCCAATTTCAATGCAATTGTCTTCATTTCATTCTCATTTAAATCTGTTTTTATTGTTATTTCAGGAATACTCAATGTGTCTGAACCGGAGGATAAATTAATCAAACTCCCATCGCGATACAATGCAATGGCATCATCGTTGGCCCCTATGTCTACTATGGATACTTCTATTAATTTCGATCGGGTAACGGTGGCCCGCTTCTGTCCCTCCAACATCAAAGCCCTGTCCGAACTTGTCTCCACGGGATCTAGCCCGGCCGATACCATCCGTAAAAAGCCGGAGTCCCATTTCTCCTTGATCTTTTTTGCGAAGTCGTCAGATTCGTCAAATACGGGCGTCCCTATTAGATTGTCTCCATCTACACGCATGTTGTCTATTCTCCCGATAGGTAATATATTCCCGTCCTCTTTCGACGGACGACGGTGCATCCAGAGTAGTACCGGATTGCGGAGATACTGCGAAGTATCGATTCCCGATGTGAGAATCCGAAACCCGAGACTGTTGAGCTTTGAACTGTTAATTACAACTTCCTTGTTCATTTTCTTGTTTTTTGCAAAATTAGAGGGACTAAATCACCTGACGAAAAAACGCTATCATATTAAGTGTCTTTTTTTTGCGTGCGCGTGAATCAGCCTAATTTTGCGCAATTAATCATCAAAAAATGGCAACGAAAAAAGAATTGGAGGCAAAAAAAGAACTGGCTCGCATGTATTACATGCAGGGGGAAACGCAGAAGGCGATAGCAAGCAAAATAGAAGTGAGCGAGCAATCGGTTGGCAAATGGGCGGAAAAAGAAGGCTGGGCGGCCAAACGCGCGGGGGTAAATATTACCCGCCCGGAGCTCGTCAATAAATCACTAATGGCGTTAAACAAAATCCTCGATCAGGTGCACGAAAGTAACGATATCGAATTAATTGCTGCGCTGCCGGATAAGCTGGCCAAATTTGCCTCGGCCATCGAAAAATTAGACCGCAAGGCCAATATTGTCAGCGCCATCGACGTATTCATGTCTTTCTCGAAATGGATACAACGGCTGTCTGCCGCCGACGGAGAAATAACGGCGGATTTTATAAAGAACCTCAATAGATATCAGGATGCGTATATAAACGAACATATAAAAATATGAGCAACAACTTATTAAATCAGCTGGACAAGCTAACGGCGGAGATAGAGGATGTTTCGGCGGTCATGGAAAAATCGGAAACCTTCCGGGCATTTAGCCAATGGCTGCAGGAAAGACGTGTAGACGGCAATATTGTCTGCGAAATCAACAAGTACCAGGAGCTGCTGTCCGTCGACACGGAAGGCGCTATCATCAAGGCCGATTCATTGCTGCAGATCCGCTATACGGACAGTAAAAAACGCAAGAAAGGCAAATAATGCAAACAAGGGAATTTAGAGAGGCGTATGCGCAATGGCAACTGCATTGTTCGGACGTGGATAAAAACACCACGATCGACAACACGGAAAGTGAGGCCATGCGACGGACGAGGATCAAACGCGCTCGGACGGATTATGCCTATTTTGTTAAATACTATTTCCCACACTTCGCTAAATGCCCATGCGGTAAATTTCAGGTCGATGCCGCCAACTATATCTTAACCCACCGGAACCTTAAGGCCGTCTTCAAATGGGCGCGGGCACACGCCAAATCAACCCACATGGATATATTTATCCCGCTTTGGCTCAAATGCCAGCCGGAGCGGCAAATAAATGTGATGGTTGTGGTCGGCAAATCTCAAGACAACGCCAACACATTGCTTTCCGACATTCAGGCCGAACTGCAATACAACAAACGCTATGCACACGACTTTGGGGAGCAGTATAATGCAGGACATTGGGCCGATGGTGAATTTGTCACCAAAGACGGGGTGGCTTTTTTCGCCCGCGGTCGCGGGCAGTCGCCAAGGGGACTTCGCTATCGCGATAACCGGCCGGATTATATTGTGATCGACGACCTGGATGACGACGAACTGTGTGAAAATGAATCGCGCGTGTCTCGATTGACGGATTGGGTCAAGGAGGCCCTTTTCTGCGCGCTGGATGGAGGTCGCGGTCGATTTGTAATGGTGGGTAATCTGATTAGCAAAAACAGCGTCCTGGCGCGCATTGCGGCCACCGACGGCGTACATGTGTCGCAAGTCAATATTTACGATAAAAAAGGGAATGTGACTTGGGCGGAAAAATGGACAAAGGAGGAAGTTCGGGAGATGGAGCAATTTATGGGATATCGTTCCTTCCAAAAGGAATGTATGAACAATCCTATTACCGAAGGCGCCGTGTTTAAAAACGATTGGATACGGTGGAAAAAATTGCCGGATACTCGAAAGTACGAGCAAATAGTTGCCTACTGCGATCCGTCATTCAAAGGCTCTACAAAAAACGATTACAAGGCAATTAAAGTGTGGGGCAAAACCGGTGCAGAACTCCACAATATCAAAAATTTCGTCCGGCAATGCTCTACTACCGAAATGGTGCGATGGTTTTACGACCTACACGAATCACTGCCCGAGGGAGTGATTTGCGACTATTATATGGAAGCCAATTTTATGCAGGACATTATTCTGGACGAATTTACAACCGAGGGTAATTTGCGCGGCTACCAACTGCCCATCCGTCCCGACCATCGAAAGAAGCCGGATAAATTCCAGCGCATCGAAAGTATTTCCCCCCTGTGGGAACGTGGTTTTGTGTGGTACAACGAACTTCTGCGCGCTGATCGCGACACGCTCACCGGGCTGGAACAGCTACTTGCGCTCGAAAAAGGGAGCCGGACGCACGACGATGCGCCGGATGCCGACGAAGGCGCTATTTATATCCTGCAAAAGCGCACACGCATCGAATCGTTCACACCCCGCATCGGCGGACGCCAATCATCTAAATACGCATGGTAATTTATAACTTATATCGCATATGACTGGAGGTATTTTTATCGACTTTTTTATCCGCTTAAAACAATGGAATGGCAGGCGGAAGCTTAGAAACGCCATCAACAAGGCCGACTGGATGGCGCGCCGTACGGGACAGAAATTTTTTGTCTTCAAATATCGAAGTAGCCTGGTGGTAAAAAGCAAACAGGAAATCAAACGCCTGATACGCGAAAAGTATTTTACAAGAGATTTTACCATCCATGTCGCTGAAAGGATGGCCCTTTATATTACCCGTAATTAATTATTGACATGTTCCTTACGATAGAAGATTACAACGCAGTGGTTGACAGTAAAACGCTGGATGTCATCAACCAAAGTGAACCGGAAAATCTCCGGCGGGCGGAAGGCTACGCCATCGAAGAAATAGGCGGTTACCTGCGCGCCGCCGAATCAAGTAAAACTGGAATCCGCCCCTACGATGTAGACGCCGCCTTCGCCCAGGTCGGAGATGACCGAAGCAGGCAATTAGTGATGTACACCTGCGACGTCGTTCTCTACCACTTGATTGCATGGTTGCCGCAACGGATTGGCTTCGAAATACGGGAAATTCGCTACAAGCGGGCCATCGAATGGCTCGAAAGCGTGCAGGCCGGAAAGGTGATTCTTGATATTCCGTTGATTCCGGAGGATAACCCGGAAGACGCGGCAAATAATATTAAGTGGGGAAGCTGGGGGAAAAACAAATATGACTATTGAAAATGCAATACTATGGACGAGAGACTATTAATACCGAGTTTGGGAATCATGGGATCGGGACAGCGTAAAATATACACCCCCGAAATGCTTCTAGCAATGAAAAACGTCGAACGTGAACACATCAGGGCGATGACCATTGAACTGGCCAAAACAACCATGAATCTGACCAAAAAGGATATCAACTCGTGGCGGCAAGGCTGGCAAATGGCTATCAACCCCGAAAATCCGCAACGCCGGCGGCTTTATGAAGTATATTCCGATGTAGATATTGACTTGCATTTGACGGGGTGCATTTCGCAACGGAAGGGATTTGTGTTGCAAAAAGCTTTCAAAATGGTGGATAAGAGCGGGAACGAAAACCGCGAGATTTCCGAAATTTTTGAAGCCGAATGGTTTAAAAATTTTGTCGGGTTTGCCTTGGACAGTCGTTTTTGGGGCCATTCATTGATTCAGTTTGGCGACGTGGTCTCCGTAATGGGTAAGCTCCGCTTCGAAAGTGTCGAACTGGTGCCTCGACTCCATGTAGTGCCCGAATTTCATGTTATTACCCGTGAAGCGGGTGGGGACTACAAAAAAGGCATTGATTATCGATCCGGGCGTATTGCAAAGTGGTGCATCGAGGCGGGACAAGGCAACGACTTGGGGCTGTTGTTAAAGTGCAGTCCACCGGCGATCAGCAAAAAAAACATGCTCGCTTTTTGGGACGGATTTGGAGAAATCTTCGGCATGCCCATCCGAATCGGCAAGACTGTCTCCCGGGATCCGGCGGAAATCAATAAAATAGAAAAAATGCTCTCCGAAATGGGGGCGGCGCCTTGGGGCCTGTTCCCGGAAGGCACGGAAATAGAAATCAAGGAAACCTCGCGCGGCGATGCCTACAATGTTTTCGACCGTCGAGTCGATCGTTGCAACTCCGAAATATCCAAGGGCATTCTTAGCCAGACTATGACTATCGATAACGGTGGCAGTCTCAGCCAGTCGGAAGTGCATCTCGAAATATTGAGAAACGTTACCGATGCCGACGCCGATATGATCCGGGATCTTATCAATAACAAATTACTGCCATTCATGTCCATGCACGGCTTCCCCGTGGACAGTTATCGCTTCGAGTGGGATGATACGGTCGACTACTCGCCCGACCAAATGCGAAACATTGAGGACATGTTGCTCCGTAACGGTTATGACATCAAACCGCAATATTTTACCGACCACTACAATATTCCAATCACCGGAAGAAGGGAAACGGCGCCGGGTGGTTTTTTCGACTAAGCCCCGCCTGGTATGCGGGGCTAAACAGGGCGGTCGAAACGCTTTATTGCCTGCCTGATGCAAGAAGGACAATGCAACTGTCCAAGGAATCCCCTATTTTCGACAGATCAAGGTTTGACAGTGCCGCCAAATTCATTCATGGCAAAGGCGGAATGACCCCGGAAGACTTGAATGACAACGCTCCCCGGGAACTTTTGGAGGAAGTACATAGATCACTTTCGGAAGCCGTGGAAAAGGGAATTGCCGCCGCGCAAGTTAATTACGAAATACCCGAAACAACGTTGACGGCGCTCCGGGAGAACGTATGGGTATTTTCCGGCATGAAAACCTGGCACGAGCTAAAAGAAGCCTCCCAGATGCTTGTCGCAAAAGACGGGCAAATAAAATCTTTCGACGAGTTTCTGCGGGACATTCAAAAAACATACGAGGCCTATAACGAGAACTACCTTCGGGCCGAGTATGGTTTTGCCGTCCGTTCCGCACAAATTGCCGCCCGTTGGAATGATTACGAGCAGGACGGCGACGATTACAATCTACAATACCGTACCGCCGGAGATGACAAGGTTCGCGCCGATCATGCGACGCTTAACGGCACCACCTTGCCTCTTTCCGATCCGTTCTGGAACTCCTACGTGCCGCCACTGGACTGGGGTTGCCGATGCACGGTTGTTCAGGTACGGAAAGACAAATACCCCGAAAGCGACTCCGAGGCGGCGCAGGAGTCCGGGAAAGAAGCAACCACGCGCATCGGAAAAGACGGAAGCAATAAATTAGCCATGTTCCGCTTTAACCCCGGAAAGGACTTGAAAATATTCCCGGGCAAGCATCCGTACTTTGCTCGGTCAAACAGCCCGCAGGAAGTCAAAGAAGCCCAAAAAACGGTGGAAGAAATGGCAAAGAAACCCAAGATTAGGACAGTCGAAGACCTGAATAAGTATTTCTCCGGAATAGCTGAAGAATCGGGCTGGTTTGAACGTGGATTTAAGGCAATAAAAACCGAAATGGTGAAATGGAATAACGGTAGCACGGACATGGATGGGAACATTATGCTTAAACCGGAAATAAAAAACAACGTTATATCGGCAATAGATAAATTAATTAGCGGGAATGCCATCGCCGAAAAAGAGGCGGAGGCGATAGGTACTTTCTGGCACGAAGTTACCCACAATCGCAATAAATTCGGAAATATGATATTAAATAAAAATCAGAGGCAATACATGGAGCTTGCCAACGAATTTGTTGCGCGCAATACATTGGGCGAATTTTATGGGAAGTTTGGGGTTAAAAATCCATTTCCACAATTTGAAATAGACAGAGCGAGCACCGGCTATAATCGAATGGTAAAGAATTATGCACTGGCGATCCATAAGGTTGGGTTAAATAAGGCAGACGTCCTTGACTCTGTTAGAAAACGCCTTTTCGAAGGCCCATATACCCAACAGCAAAAAAACTTACAGGACGCCTTGCAAGGAGCAAAAAAGGCCGACGGAAGTCAGCTAAAGAGGGGCGAGATAATCCAAATAGTGCAGAAGTCAAAAGATTTACAGGAAGATGTATTCGAAAGGTATATCAACGGAATTATTCAAAGCCAATACCCATGACATCCATCGCTTCACATACGGAATTATTCAACTTTTTGTCCCGGATAATTTTTGAATATCTATATAGGGTAAACATATTCTCCTCTCGAGATATTACCGCGGCGTATCGCTCGCGTGTAATTCCCTCGTCGAACCCCAAGCTTCTCAAAACCTTAGGATCGGTCGTAAAATCCAGCAATATCTTCCCTTCTAAATCCATAATCAACATGAGTTTAGGCGCAAAAGTACGAATAATATTTTAAACGGCAATTAAATGGCACAAAAAATTGATTCAAACGCACTCAAGAAGAAGATTCTTTCCGATATAAGGGTAGAATTGTCCGACGAATTCGATAAAAACTTTGAAGGAAAAGCGTTCTTTGGCTCGCTGTGGCCCGGCCGGAAGGGGCCGGAGGGGAAAGGATCGCTCATGATGGTGACTGGACGCTTGCGAAGTTCCTTACGGAGTCAACAAATAGGCGAAGATTCCATACAATGGACGTCTGACGCGCCATACGCCGACATCCACAACCGGGGCGGGGTAATCACAGTAACCGCAAAAATGAAACGTTTTTTCTGGGCCAAATACTATGAGATAGCGCCAAAAATACGGCACCGTAAAAACAAACAGATGTCGGAACGCTCGCAGCAATTAAGCGAACAGGCGAATTTTTACAAATCGCTTGCGTTGAAAAAAGTTGGCGATAAAATTGTTATCCCCAAACGGCAATTTATCGGTGACTCCCCGGAGGTGCGGCAAATCGTTCAAACGCTCATCGACAACAATATGAAAGACTTGGAACAATTAATCTACAACACATTAAACCCAAATAAAAAATGAGAAAGTTTATTTATAACTCCATCGTGGACAAACTGAAGGAAATGATAGACAAAAATAGTCAACCGGTTATCCGGCATTTCGACATTTGGAACAACAACATTACATACCTTCAGGATGAGCAGCCGTTTTTCATGCCGGCCGTTCTCATCGAATTCCAACCCATACAGTGGCGGCACCAAGGCAATGGCGTACGGGAGGCGGCCGTTACCGTCATGCTACATGTACTTATTCAACGGAATGCGCCCACGCAAAACAATCAAAAATACGAAGACCCGGGCTTGTGCTTTTTCGACCTGTTGACCGACATCAATCGTTGCTTACACGGCCATTCAAAAACTTCGTTTAACTTCGGGCACGATGCGGTAACTGCTACCCAGAGCGTCACCGATCACGATTTTGAGGAAATACAGCATCATATTGAGGCGTTCACCTGCCATGTGAGCGATGCAAGTGCCATGCCGGATCTCGAGACGGTAAGAGCGGGGGGAATCAAAGTTGTCATATAAAAAAAGCGGGATTTCTCCCGCTTTCATTAAGAAATTTCCACAGTCAAGCCCGGTCTGATATACGTTATGAAAAAGAATCCTTATCCTCATTAATGTCATCAAATAGATCCGATTGCCTACCGGCAGGCTCCTGACCAGCATCTTCCAGTACTTTCAAGTATCTGAAAAATGTTGCTTCGGAAATCGGATAAATCTTGTTGATGACATTGCGCCATACCCATAATTTACACCTGTCCTGCCTGCCGGGCTCGTAATGCTCCTTCAAAATTTTCTGTACAAGCAATGCTCGTTTGATGACATTTTTGTTTTTCATTTTTTGTCTATTTATTATTGTGCTTGTCCTTGTCTTGCTTGTGATCATCCCACCACGCGGCTATTTGTGCAGGGTGGTCGGCAAAACCGTATTCAGTCATCCAACAATCATATCTCTCCCTTTCCAGCCGATCCACTATTTCTGTTAGTATAAACGCCTGATCCGTCAATGAAAATCCGGAAATGGTATTCATGATTTGCCCTATTAGTTTTTCAATCACTTCGTTCATAACTCATAATTCAAATTGGATTAAAAATCTATACTCTTCTACTAATTGACTTATTTGCAACATAGAGAGAGGGTTGCCCCCCCCATCGCCCGCATGATAGAATATCGTTCTATCTTTTGTGTGGACACGGATCCCTTTTTTCCGTAACCGGTAAAGGATGTTTGCCCTGCGTTTTAATTGTTGCTTTGTCATTCGTTGAATCTATTTTAACCGTTTTATCTCCCTATTGATGTACCACGCCGCTTTCTGTAAGTCCTCAACTTGCTTGTCCGCGGGATGTTTCCCCTCTTCTGTCTTAATGCCTGCACGCCAAAGGTATTTGATGGCGTTGCCCACATTGAAATTGTAATGTTCCGCTACCTGAATGCACTCCACACCGGACGGGTGCGAGGTGTAATGCTTTGGATGGTTGACGCTATCGCTCATGGCTGATGTCTTCAATGAGTCTTCTCTTCAATTGTCTTCATCACTCGCTTCATTTAGTACTATACCCACCTCCTGGGAGGAAGAGCCGTACACTACATTACTGACCTCATACGTAATCCGGTTGTACACCACGAGACTTCCTGTTTGTGGTGTTTCTTCAAAAAATGACGGAACCGCCCTGGGCTTTCCGTTGATGATAAATACTCGTTTCATGCTATATTACTTACAAATTTTCTTAGTTCAAGCTGATAAGTTTCTCGTTCGGTTTCTTCCTGCTCTTTTAATATGTCGTGTGCGCTTTTGTCAAAAATATCGTCAATGGCGCTTTGGCACAATTGCTGCAACTTTTCGGGCTGGACGGCATCCAGTTCCACCTGCCCGAGACCGTTCCAGTTCGCCGATCGGCTATCGCCAACCTTAACCGGAGCCGGTGGCAAATTCCATGCAACGACTTGTTCGTGCATAAGGGCTATCCGGCGGACTTCAATACTCTCGCAACCCAGTTTTATAATATTTTCCCTGATTGAACGGGGGATATCCTCGCCCGACGGGTCGTAGTCGCCAAAGTAGATAATGATCGGCGCCTTCCCCGCACGTTCTGCCTCTTTGAAACGTCCGGTAGCTTCACTCAAGAATGTCAAAGAGGGATAGCCCTTGCACGCCCCCAACGCAACATCATTGCGCCGGCAAACTTTTTCAAAAACGCCTTGCAGAGCCTTCTTCTCAATTAGCACTTCCGGATAATACGTTTGATTTTCCCACCGGTTCTTATAGTAGGCCTCCATCCATGCCTTGACTTGTTCTTTCCCTTTCTCAACCTGAGAGTCGAGGAGAACCTCTTCATAATCGGTTTTGCCTATCATTCCCCTGTCATTGTCGGAGAACGCGTCGAAATCGATCAGGCCTTGCCACCGCGCCTCAATCATTGCACTGACAACACGCTTATAATGGCGCATGTCATTCGTCATGCCAATGGAGACAAGCTGATAATGGAGTCCGCGAATCGTCAATATCCCTTTTTCATAACGGTACACTATGTCGATCGCGTTTTCCGTTATCCACTTCCGAGTAAATTCATCTTTAGTTGCCATACCATTTTACTTCTAAATTCGTTTCGATCTGCATATCAGGAATATCTTTTTATGGACTTTACAACCTCAAACATCTGCACAATCCCCGAATCGCCAACCTCCAAGAGCGCCTTCACCCTCTTTATGCCGGAAATGATCGTGGAATGAGTCCGGTTACCCATCCGGCCGATTTCCGAATATCCGAAACCGTTCAGGAGGAGAATATACCAGTATAAAGCCCGGACAACGGTTAGCTCCGATGTTCTGCCACGGCCCAGCAGCTGCTGGGCCGGGACTCCGATTCGCTTTGCAAA
>JAISFI010000102.1 GCA_031263685.1 Dysgonamonadaceae bacterium
TCGTTGCCACCTATCTCATTGTGTATACGCACAATTTTACCCGTTTTGCCAATTGGAGAAAATTTGCCTGCTATTGCGGTATTGCGCCTTTTGAGTATCAGTCGGGAACCAGTGTCAGAGGGAGGACTCAGGTAAGCTCCATTGCCAATAAGCGGGTAAAGAAGATGCTGCATCTGGCGGCCATTTGCGCCATCCATTTTGATACCGAATTGCGGGAATACTATCTTCGACGGCAAGCGGAAGGAAAAACTAAAATGGCCGTTATTAATATTGTCAGGAACAAGCTCGTTTCCCGTGCTTTCGCCGTCGTGAAGCGGTGGACGCCTTTTGTGGATATAAAAAAATATGTCTCTCGACAGCTTAATACTGCCGGTTGGCGCACCTTTTTTACATTCACACAAGTGGCTTGATATGTGGCACTTAATGTTGATTCGTTTCAAATGCTCCATAGTCTTATTCCAATTTGCTTCATTTTTTCTCTTTTTCATTTGGAATTGTCTTAGGATGCTGATTGCAGGTGCAATCAAAATTCCGCTATCGCGGAATTGGCTGTAAGCCTTATTGACTTTTGAGTTAGCTCGATTGACTTTCGCCCCGCTGTTATGCCTCGCTTCCTGTCGCATTTTCCGTATCATAAACTTGCTTTTTAGAAATACGGCACAAGGGTAGAAGCAGTATTTTGGAGAATTGGCAGGTCGGGGGTGGCAAACCCCTGCCACTCGCGAAGCAAACCCCTGCCACCCAGCGGAGAGGCGGAAAATTCACGGATTTTTCTATATTCCTTTGCAGCCGGATTGTTCGTATGTCGGTAAATAAATCGGTATGAGAATTTATCGGCACGAATAATCCGACATCCATTTTTAGGAACAAACAAATATTTGAATCAAGGTATAAATGAATGTAGCAATGAACGGACAAATAATTAAACGGACAAATGTCAATCGGAATGAATACCGGATTTTGCAAACCGGTATTCTGAAAAACATTGGAACATTGGAATGTCAGAATGTTGGAACGTTGGAACAACAAATCACTCATTCATACAATCTGTTGAATATCAGAATAAATATAAAAACAAACAAAGAAATAAATAACGGTTTAATTAACCCATTGTATAATTAAATAAACAAATGTTCAAATGAAAAAACAGACATTATTCGTCGCCTTCTCTACCCAAAAGGGCGGAATGGGCAAAACGGCGGTAACGGTGCTGACGGCAAGTTACCTGCATTATGTAAAGGGCTATCACATAGCCGTAGTGGATTGCGATTTCCCGCAGTTAAGTATCTTCCACGAGCGCAGGCGCGACGGTGAACTGATTGTCAGGGACGGTTATTTCAAGCGTGCGGCGTATGACATGTTCCGTTCGCTCGGAATCAAAGCCTATCCGGTTAAGGACAGTACGCCGGAAAAAGCCGTCGAAGACGCGCAGGCCCTGATGGAAAACTCCCAAAAGGAATTTGATGTGATTTTCTTCGACCTGCCCGGAACGCTCAACAGCGGCGGCGTTATCAAAACGCTGGCGGCAATGGACTACATTTTCACGCCCGTCAGCGCAGACCGCTTTGTACTGGAAAGCACCCTGCAATATGCAACCTTGCTTAACGAAAAACTTATCAGCGCAGGCAAAGGGAATATTCGCGGCTTGCATCTCTTTTGGAATATGGTGGACGGACGCGAGAAAACGCCTTTGTATGAGGCTTATGAAAACGCCATCGAAGAACTGGGACTGCAAATAATGAAAACCTCGCTGCCCAACAGTATCCGCTTCCGCAAGGAAATGTCGGGCGACAGTCGCAATATTTTCCGCTCCACGCTGTTTTCAGCCGACAAGGCCCTGCTTAAAGGCAGTAATATTGATTTGCTGGCCGATGAAATATGTGAAATCTTAAAATTAAACGACAATGGAAAACAATAAGCGAAAAAGCAGGGCGGTGGAAGACATAGACGAAGCGGCCTTGCTGCAATCCGTCTATGAGCAAAGCAATCCGTCGGCTGTTTCTGTTCCGCCCAAAGAGTCGGAAAAGCAGATTGAACCTGTCCCTGAACCCGAACAGCCCAAAGAGGAAAACCGCACGAAACGAGGCGGACGTAAGGAATATGAATCGCTGTTTATCCGCGAATCAAACCTACCTCCGGCGCGTTTCGGCAAATCGGTATATATCCGTAAAGAGTATCATGACCGCATTTCGCAGATTATTTCCGTTATCGGCTCCAATGAAGTGTCCCTTTTCGGCTACATTGACAATGTACTGACGCATCATTTTGAGAGTTTCGGAGACGATATTATCCAGTCGTTCAAAAAGAATGTATTTTTTAAATAGTTGTATTATGAAAAAAGTAAAAGTAAGAAACAAAAAAGATTATGTAGCTTCCTTCATAAAGGAATCCAACACCGTTGCCCGCCAGGGTAAAACGGTTTATGTCCGCAAAGAGTTTCACGAGCGGATACAGAAAATTGTGCAAGTCATTGGAAACAACGAGGTTTCTCTGTTCAGTTACATTGACAATGTGCTTGTACACCATTTCGAGAACTTTCAAGAGGATATTACGCAGGCATATAAGCAAAAAGTAAGTAACGATTTATTTTAGAGATGACTATGCAGTTCCTTGCTATTCTCATAATGCTTGCCGCCCTGTTCCTTTTGTACCGCATTGCATACCCAAAGCAGTCGGATACAAAAAGGGACAGGGACGCTTTGCCCGAAAAGCCGAAAACCGTCCCCGACGTGATGGGCAAAAGTCGCTTTGTCCTGTCCGACCGGAGCCAACCCCTGCAAACCCCTGCCACAAAGCCGGAAACCGGAAAAGAAGCGGAAAAAGCATTTATTTTTGCAGCCGGAACTGAAGAAAATTCCCCGGCAGTTATTCCGGCCGGTGAGTTGGACGAGGTTTTTGGCGAAGGAACCAACAGGGAATTTATGAGTATCCCGCTTGAAACGGAAATCGACAATTACGGCGACGAAAGCGAAGTCAATTTTGAAGCCGAAGAGGAAACGGAAGAACTCAGCCGGACTTTGGGATACGGGGCGGAATATGCAGACGGGATTGATTACGATGCTTTGCAGACCGTTGTAAAAGTCATCAGTGAACAACCCGCCGAAGTAAGCGAAGAAACAGCCGTAACACTCGAAAGATTGGAAAATACCGATATGTTCGAGTGGCTTGTTTCGGGAGACGAGGGCAAGGCAAACTGGATTAAGGCGGTCGTAGAACGCAATATCCAAAGAACGATGCCCGAAACTGAACAAACGGAAGATGAAGCTTCCGGTGCAGATTACGGCGACTTTGTTGCCGGATTTTTAAGTTAAACAGTAAAGCAGAAAAGCGATGAAGAAAATTGATTATGGTTAGCGCACCTGAAAAAACGCAAGCAAACAATGGTTCTCACTTTGGCAGAGCCGCCACTAAAATTCAAGTAAAAACAGTATTAACCGCTGCGGGGGATTATCCCTCCCCCGCAGCATTTTCAAAAATCGTTATGATAAAAAAGAGTATTAAATTTTTCTTTTCGGCTGTCGCACTTCTCATGACAGCCATGAACGCCTTCGCACAGGGCAACGGCGCGGCGGGTATTACCGAAGCCACGCAGATGGTAACCTCGTATTTCGACCCGGCCACTAAACTGATATATGCCATCGGCGCGGTAGTCGGCTTGATTGGCGGGGTAAAAGTGTACTCGAAGTTCAGCAGCGGCGACCCCGACACCGGCAAAACCGCCGCGAGTTGGTTTGGAGCCTGTATCTTCTTGATTGTGGCTGCAACCATTCTTCGTTCCTTCTTCCTGTAAGAGTATGGAATATCCAATTAACAAAGGGATTGGCAAACCGGCGGAATTTAACGGACTGAAAGCGCAGTACCTTTTCATATTCGCAGGCGGGTTGCTGGGTCTGTT
>JAISFI010000209.1 GCA_031263685.1 Dysgonamonadaceae bacterium
TTATGGGAGATGTACTGAAGCCCTATCAGCTTATCGGCGCAGCCTGCATATTCACAGGCATGTTCGTCAGTCTGAAATATACGACAAAAAACAAATCGCGTTGACAGGAAGTATATTTATTTGTATATTTACCCCAAAATCAATATCGTCATTATGAGAAAATAATGTTGAACAAGGATTCCATAACGAGCCACCGGGAATTTTCAAGGATATACGTATTGTATTTCCCCAAGATGGTTCGTTTTGCCCGGGAATATGTCATATCGGAGGAAGAGGCCAAAAACATCGTGCAAGACCTTTTCCTCTACCTTTGGGAACAGCGGGAAACGCTGAATGCCATATCAAACCTCAACGCTTTCCTTTTTACCCTCATTAAAAACAGATGTATAGACTACTATCGCCGTTATAACCGGTTCGAAAGTAAAAAGGAATCGCTCGACAATATCCGGGAAAGGGAACTGCACCTCAGGATGGAAGCCCTTCGGCAATTTGACGTAAATATGTTTTCAACCCATGAGATAGAAGAAATACTCGACAAAGCCATACAAAATTTACCGGAGAAATGCCGGCAGGTTTTCGTCCTCAGCCGTATGGAAGGCTTGAAGCACGAAGAGATAGCCTGCCGGTTGGATATTTCCGTCAATACAGTACAAAACCATATCTCAACGGCGCTTAGAAAATTAAAGGTTGAACTGAAGGACTTCCTGCCGCTGTTTGTTTTTATTATCTGATTTTTTTTCATTTGCGAATAGTAGATGCGATTATTTTTTTCGTCTTAAATATGAAACGGTTAATAAAAGACCATGAAAGAAGAACTGGACAACTATCTTCTGGGTAATCTTTCCGACAAGGAAAAGGCTGCTCTTTTAGATAAAATCGAATTGGATGCCGATTGCAAATCGGAGTTTATCCGTATGCAAAATACTGTTGCCCTCTCCAAACTATACGAACAAAAAGGAGACAAGGAATGGGCCGGACGGATGATTAATGAATTAGAAAGAAAGGCAAAACGGAAACAAAATCGCCGTCTTTTCCTGAACATCGCCAGATATGCGGCGGTTATCGTCCTCCTGGTAATAAACGGATGGCTTTTCGGGGATAAAATAAGCCTCGCAAAAGAGGAAGCGGCTTATACGGTGGTTGAAGTCCCCAAAGGGCAACGTATTTGCATGATGCTGACCGACGGTACGGAAGTATGGCTAAGCCCTCGTTCGGTATTGCATATACCCGAACGGTTCGGAAAAAACGAACGCCTCGTCAAGCTGGACGGAGAAGGATATTTCTCAGTAACAAAAAACGACAAAAAGCCTTTTGTCGTACAAACGGAACGGCATAATATCAAAGTATTAGGCACCCGCTTCAACGTATTTGCCTACTCGGAATCGGAACGTTTTGAAACAGATCTTCTGGAAGGTAAAGTGGAAATCTCCGACCGGGAAAAGCAAGAAAAATCCATTATACTAACACCCGGCGAAAAAGCATCCTTGAAGAGTAATCAATTGGTAAAATCCATCTCCGTCTTCAATAATGAAGAATACTTAAAGAACGGCATATTCAACTTCAACAACAAACCGTTCGGCGAAATAATGGAATACCTCACGCTATGGTACGACGTCCGGTTCGACATAAAAGATTCCGCGAAAAAAGAACTTTTGGTCTCCGGAAAATTCCGCCAGAGCGATGAAATCAAGATCATCCTGAAAGCGTTGCAAGGCGTACATGCCTTCAAATTCAAAGAAATAAATGAGCAACGAATAGAAATATACTAAGATGTTTAACTAAATAAAAAAGCCTATGAAAGACAAGGATCAGCATTACGCCGGTCTGAAATCCCCATCCCGAAAGAATGGAAAAAACAAGGGGCAAGCGTTGGACGCACTTACCCCACAAAAGTTGACTGCCATTTCTTTCAAGACTATGCAACCTCAAAAAAAAATAGTACAAACTTTAAATTGAAGCAAAGTTATGAAAAAAAATAGAATAAGACACTTAACTCGGATTATGAGAATCACAATTACACTAATATTGACAGCCGTATTCAATATGCATGCCATAAACACCCATTCGCAGGAAGCCCTTGTCAACATTACCAAAAGCGCCCTGTCTGTAGGAGAACTCATCGATGCGGTAGAGAATCAAACCAATTATCTATTCCTGTACAACGAAAAAGATATTGATCTGAATCAAATAATCTCGGTAAACAAGAAAAAGCAACCGGTCAACGAGATGCTCCGGCAAGCCTTTTCCGACACGGGAATAAGCTTCTCCTTCAGCGAAGATTACATCTCCTTACGAAAAAAAACATTCCCCGTCCCCTCCGCCTCCCAACAAAATAAAAAACAAATAACCGGCACGGTGATTGACGAAAAAGGAGAGCCTGTCATCGGGGCGAATGTAATGGAGAAAGGAACTACCAACGGACTAATTACCGATGCAAACGGAAATTTCCTGCTGAACGTAGCAGACAATGCCATACTGCAAGTATCCTATATTGGCTACATTACGCAGGAAATCGCCGTAGGAAACCGCACCGACTTAAAAATCACACTGACCGAAGACAGCAAAGCGCTGGAAGAAGTGGTGGTAGTGGGTTATGGTACGCAGAAAAAGGTGAATCTGACCGGGGCTGTGTCTTCCGTGAGCAGCGAGGTTTTGAATAAACGCCAGGTAGGGCAGACTTCACTGGCGTTGCAGGGAGTGGCTCCGGGTGTGACGGTCACACAGCGTAGCGGGCAGCCCGGCGTGGATGGCGGCGATATCCGTATTCGCGGGATAGGCACGCTCAACAATGCCAATCCGCTGATACTGGTCGACGGGCTTGAAATGGGGCTCAATAACCTGGATGTAAACACGATTGAATCTATTTCCATCCTGAAAGATGCGGCTTCCGCAGCCATTTACGGCTCGAAAGCGGCCAATGGCGTAATCCTCGTGACTACCAAAAGGGCGCAGCAGGGGAAATTCAACATTGCCTACAACGGTTACGTCGCTCAGCAAAGTCCGACCAACCTGCCCAAAAAGTTAAATGCAATAGACCATATGATGTTGTTAAACGAATCAAAAATAAATTCAGGAGCAGGCGTAGTCTATACCGACGAACAAATCAACAACTGGAAGACACTGGGGCCGTCCGACCGCGATCATTATCCTGATGCGGACTGGCAAAAAGCCGTTTTACAGGGAAACGGGTTGCAGCAAAATCACAACCTGACGCTTACGGGAGGCACCGACAAACTGAAAGTACTGGCTTCGCTCGGATATATGGGACAGAACGGTATCGTCAAGAATGTCGATTTTCAGCGGATATCCCTTCGGTTGAACACGGACATCATCTTCTCCAAACAGTTTTCGTCTTCTCTGGATTTATTTCTATACAACTCAAACCAGAATTCCGTAGCCCAGTACCAAGGAACCGGAAATTCAGGTAGTGGTCCCGGAATCCAATTTGTCTTTAATACGATGAATAAGTTCTCGCCCGTGCAGGCCGTGCAATACGCCAACGGGAACTATGGAGAAGGGCAGAACGGAGAAAATCCCGTAAACTTAATCAACAACGGCGGATACTGGAAGGAAATGACCACGCCGGTAACGGGAAACTTCTCCTTCAAATGGTCGCCTTCGGACAATTTCTGGATGCAGACCGCTTTCTCGCCTTCCATTTCATATCCGCTGACAAAAAGCTTTGTCCGGCGCATGACTACACATAATCCCGATGGAAGCGTCTTTTCTTCCCTGCCGAGCAAGGCGACGCTGACGATGGAAACCAACTACAACCGTTACCTGCAATCCCGTACTACGGCCAACTACATAAAGTCGTTCGGACCGCACAACCTCACCGTGCTGGCCGGCTTTCAGTATGAATCGAACTATTCGGAAGGATTCAATGCTTTCCGGGACGACTTCCTTTTTCCGGATTATTCGCTCCTGCAGTCGGGTTCGGTAGAAAACATGCGAAACGACGGATGGGCCGGCGAAAATGTTCTTCTCTCCTGGTTCGGGAGGCTCAATTATGATTACCAAAGCAAATATCTCTTGGAAGCAGTAGTACGTTACGACGGCTCTTCCAAATTTGCACAGGGCAAGCAATGGGGCGCATTCCCGTCGTTCTCCGCCGGGTGGCGATTGTCCGAAGAAGCGTTCTGGGAAAACTGGCGAACAGCCGTGCCAAACCTGAAATTCAGAGGTTCGTGGGGAACAATCGGCAACCAGAATATCGGAAACAATTATCCGTTTTCATCCAACATCGATTTGAGTACCAAATACATTTCGGAAGATAAATTAGTGGACGGGGCAGCCTTACTGACCATGAACAACCCTAATATCACGTGGGAAACCACCACGATGACCGATGTAGGAATAGACCTGAATCTTTTTAATAAAATCAATGTGACTTTCGACTGGTATTACAAAAAGACGAAAGACATCCTGATGGTGCTCAATATTCCCCGCACGATGGGATTGGAACCAACCTATCAGAATGCCGGCACGATGGAAAACAAGGGCTATGACTTGAATATCGGCTATATGGACAGGATTGGAGATTTCGATTTTGATGTTTCGCTCAATCTGTCGGATGTAAAGAACAAGATTCTCGACCTGAAAGGCCTTAACGGGACAGGGCTGGTCACCAACCGCGAGGGATATGCCATCAATTCGCTGTATATGCGGAAAAGCTTGGGTATCCTGTCCGGCGACGACTTCAACAGCGACGGTTCCTACAAATGGACACGTCAGGAACGCGCTCTGTCACCGGGTGACCTGCAATATGCCAATTTGAACGATGACGATATTGTCAATGCGGACGACCAGGAAGTCTTGGGTTCCACCATCCCGCGCTATACTTTTGGCTTGAATTTCAACGGACGCTACCGTGGCTTCGACTTTAACCTGCTACTCCAGGGCGTCGGCAAGGTGGACGGCTACTTAACAAATGTAGCCATTACTCCGTTCTGGTCGGGAGGTTCGGCCTTCGAAATGCACAAGGATCGTTGGACGGAAGAAAACCAGAACACAAACGCTTCTTTCCCGAGATTATACTTTAGTGATGACAACAATTATGCCTCCTCGGATTTTTATTTGAAAAGTGCGGCCTACATGCGAATAAAGAATATCCAATTGGGATATAAAATTCCGGTTGCCATGTCGCGGAAAATTCTAATGGAGCATCTGCGCTTTTACGTTTCAGGAGAAAATCTTTATACGTTTACCGGTTTCTGGGATGGATGGGATCCGGAAATATCTCCCGGGTCAAGCGGTAACTACTACCCTCAGGTGAGGATATTCAGCTTTGGTATAGACATCAGATTTTAAAAACACATAAACAGATATAAATATGAAAAAATATATTAGTTGTATATTGACAGGTTGCCTTCTCACGGTACTGGTATCTTGCGAGAACATGCTGGAAAAATATCCGTTAAATTATCCTTCAACGGAAACTTTCCTGCAGAATGAGGCGGAAATACAAATGGCTATCGTCGGAATACATTCCGTACTTTATATATCTGGGGATATGGTTCCGTATCCGCTTTATTATGATACCGGTTCCGATATTGCAGCAGAAAGAGACTCCAAGCCCGAACAGCTTTTTCAGGCGCAAACAGCCGGGCATCTTAATGAATTATGGACGAATATGTATAAAGGTATTAACCGGTGCAATTTTATTCTGGAAAACATCGACCGGGCAAGCGACAACGTACCCGGAGACAAATTAACTTTATACAAGGCGCAGACACGGGTATTACGGGCGTATTTTTACCATTGGCTGATTTCGGTCTTTGGTGATGTCCCATTCATAGACCATACCCTGTCGCTGGACGAATCGTTTGTTATGAGAGAATCCAAAGACCGGATTATCGAGTTCATTTTTACCGAATGCGACGAAGCGGCGCAATATCTCCAGCAAACAAACGAGCCGAATACGATGGCGATGACAAAAGGGTTTGCCTGGGCGGTAAAGGCTCGTACGGCTCTGTACGGCGAGCGTTGGACAGATGCGGTTGATGCGTGTCAAAAGATAATGGCGCTGGAAGGCATTGAGTATATTCTGGAACCTGATTATGGGGATATCACCATGCTGAGAGGGAAAACCTCGAAAGAAATTATCTGGGCGGTTCAATATAATCAGGATGATAAGCAACATCTGATGCCAAGTCGTTTTAAAGGACGGTTGCCAGGGGGATTTACCAATAAAATGCCAACTCAGGCGTTGGTGGATTCGTATGAATGTATAGATGGGCTTCCGATTGACAAATCTCCATTGTATGATCCGCAACATCCGTGGGAGAACAGAGACCCACGCATACACAAGTCGATTGTCTTGCCGGGCAGCGTATTTTTCGGCTACCAGTACGAAACGAACAGAGATAGTCTGGAGTGCTGGGATTACAACCAGTCGCCCGCCATAAGAATTCCGAATCTGGAAGCGACCCATGCGTATGCCAGCTATTCGGGTTACGGTTGGCGTAAATATTGTGATTCGCTGGAATATCGTACGGATGGCGCTTCGTCTATCAATGCGATTGTGTTTCGCTATGCCGACGTATTGCTGATGTATGCAGAGGCTAAGATTGAATTAAATCAGATAGATGAATCTGTTTACACGGCAATTAATAAAGTCAGAAGCAGGGCGGGCATGCCGGATATTACTCCGGGAAAAAGCCAGCAGGAATTGCGGGCGGCTGTCCGGAAGGAAAGGAAGTATGAGCTGGCAGGCGAAGGATTGCGATTGTTCGACATACGCCGCTGGAAAATAGCCGACCGGCTGATGAACGGTATGTGTTACGGACGTGTCCCGGACGGCTATCCGGCAACAGCGCCCAGAATTGACGAATACGGTAATCCCGACTATACGAGTTTCCCTGAAAAAGATAAATTCGGAACGAAGCTGGGCGTCCGCTTTTTTGATCCGGCCAGGGATTATTTGTCTCCGATTCCATTCTCCGAAAGACAGGTAAATCCAAACTTGACACAGAATCCGGGATATTAATAAAAGACTATTTATAATGAAATATGTGACGGAAAAACAAAGAGAAACGCCGGTCGTTGCCAACCCCGAAGTATTGGTGGTTGGCGCCGGTCCGGCCGGTATATGTG
>JAISFI010000222.1 GCA_031263685.1 Dysgonamonadaceae bacterium
CAGTCGATTAATCGGCGGTGAACAGTCGATTCATCGGCGGTGAACCGTCGATTCATCGGCGGTGAACAGTCGAGTCATAGGCGGTGAACAGTCGATTCACCGGGCGGTGAACAGTCGATTCATAGGCGGTGAACAGTCGATTCACCGAGCGGTAAAGTGAAATACGAACAGACAACGAATAAGTGATAAGCTAATAGTATGATAAATAATTTTGAAACCAACAAACAACAACTCCTCGCCCTACATGAGGAGTTATTATCCCGCAAAAACGAAAAAACTGCTTTCGGCAACGGGATTTACCAGCGTTACAAGCACCCTGTTATAACCGCCGAACATATTCCTCTGAACTGGCGGTACGATTTCAATCCGGCAACCAATCCGTTTTTAATGGAACGTATAGGTGTCAATGCAACCTTAAACAGCGGCGCCATCAGGTGGAACGGCAAGTACCTGCTGGTGGTGCGCGTAGAAGGCAACGACCGCAAATCGTTTTTTGCCGTTGCCGAAAGTACAAGCGGCATCGACAATTTTCGTTTTTGGGATGAACCTGTTTTGCTGCCCGAAACCGAAAATCCGGACACCAACGTGTATGACATGCGCCTCACGGCTCACGAAGACGGCTGGATTTACGGCGTTTTTTGCAGCGAGCGCAAAGACCCGGATGCTCCCGCAGGCGATTTGTCGAGCGCCGTAGCAGTAGCAGGTATCGTGCGTACAAAAGACTTGAAAAACTGGGAACGCCTGCCCGATTTGAAGTCGAAAAGCCAACAGCGAAACGTGGTGCTGCATCCCGAATTTGTGCAGGGGAAATACGCACTTTATACCCGTCCGCAAGACGGATTTATCGACACAGGCAGCGGCGGCGGCATCGGTTGGGCGTTGGTCGACGACATGACACGCGCCGAAGTGAAAGCGGAAAAAATCATCAATTTCCGCTACTATCACACCATCAAAGAGATGAAAAACGGCGAAGGTCCGCATCCGCTTAAAACCCCCAAAGGCTGGCTGCATCTGGCGCACGGAGTAAGGAACTGTGCGGCGGGCTTGCGCTATGTGCTGTATCTGTATCTCACCGATTTGCACGATCCCTCGAAACTCATTGCCGAACCTGCCGGTTACTTTATGGCGCCGCAGGGCGAAGAGCGCATGGGCGATGTGTCTAATGTGCTGTTTTCAAACGGTTGGATTGTGGACGAAGACGGCAAAGTGTTTATCTATTACGCCTCGTCCGATACGCGCATGCACGTTGCCACGTCAACGATTGAACAGTTGCTCGATTATGTCCTCAACACGCCGGCAGACGGTTACCGGTCGAGAACTTCGGTAGAAAGTATATTGAAATTGATAGCGAAAAACAAAAATGACGGAAAAAATTAAGCTGCGCGAAAAAATCGCCTACGGCTTCGGCGATGCAGCCTCGTCCATGTGCTGGAAAATCTTCGGGATGTACGCCCTGTTTTTCTACACCGATGTTTTTGGAATCACTGCCAAAGCGGCGGCGCTGATGTTTCTGATTGCACGGTTGTGGGACTCGTTCTTCGACGTGATTGTAGGCGTGCTTGCCGACCGTACCCGATCGCGTTTCGGCAAATACAGACCGTATTTGCTGTGGTTTGCCGTGCCGTTTGCGGCGATGGGCGCGATCACCTTTTTCACGCCGGATTTTGCCGATAGCGGAAAACTCGTTTATGCCTACGTTACCTATTCGCTGATGATGCTGGTTTATTCGGCCATCAACGTGCCATACGCCTCGCTGTTGGGAGCCATTTCCAGCGATCCGGCGGAGCGTAATTCGCTGTCGAGCTTCCGGATGTCGTTTGCATTTATCGGCAGTTTTGTAACGTTTATGCTGTTACAGCCCTTGATTGATTTTTTTGCCGGGACTTTTGATCCTGCCGGTTTTGCGGCAAAAGCCGAAAACTCCGTCAGTACCGTTCCCGCTGCCTGGGCTATGGGCGTAGGCGTGATTGGCATCATTTGCATTGTACTGTTTTTGCTCTGTTTCGCCGGAACAAAAGAGCGCGTTCAGCAAATCGAAAAGGAAGAAAACGTATCGCTGAAAACCGATTTGAAAAATCTTTTCCGCAATACTACCTGGTGGATTCTGGTCGGCACGGGACTTGCCGCCTTGTTTTTCAACGCTCTGCGCGACAGCGTGGCAATTTACTATTTCCGCGATTACGTAAGCGCAAGCTACAAAATGACGGGCACGGGCTGGGATATGACAACGATTTATTTCCTGGTGGGACAAGCGGCAAACCTGCTCGGTGTAATGGCCGCCCCTGTTCTTTCGGCGCGTTTCGGCAAAAAACGTACCTATATGATTGCCATGTTGACGGCAGGTGTATTGAGCGTGCTGTTTTATTTCGTGCCGAAAGAAATTGCCTGCATCCTGGGCATGCAATTTTTGATTTCGGTGTTTGCGGGCTATATTTTGCCGCTGTTGTGGAGCATGTTTGCCGATATTGTAGACGATCAGGAGTTGAAGACAGGCAGAAGAACTTCCGGCCTGATTTTCAGTAGCTCATCCATGAGCCAGAAACTCGGCTGGGCGTTGGGCGCCTCCTTGGGCGGCTGGATTTTAGCCGGATTCGGCTATAACGAAGAAGCGGTAAAACAGGGACTTGAAGTTGCCCAAAGTGTCATCACCGGCGAGCGGTTGATGCTCACCGTTTTCCCTGCCATCTGCTGTGCTTTGGCATTTATCGGGATGATGTTTTACCCGCTTTCCGACAAAAAAGTGAAAGAAAATACGGTAGAATTGGAAAGGCGAAGGAAACAATCATGAATCTCAAAAACGAACTGACCCAACATATCCTGCCCTTTTGGATTGAGAAAATGCAGGACAGAGAAAACGGCGGTTTCTACGGCAGAATCGACGGCTGTAACCAGTTGCATCCGCAGGCAAATAAGGGCGCAGTGCTGAATTGCCGGATACTTTGGACTTTCTCTGCCGCTTATCGCGTGCTGAAAAATCCCGAATACCTGCAAGTTGCGCAACGGGCGTATGAGTATATAGAGCGCTGTTTCATTGACAGGGAATGGGGCGGTGTTTATTGGGAAGTGGACTGTTTCGGCAATCCGGTGAATACCAAAAAACAGTCCTACGCGCAAGGTTTTGCCCTCTATGGGTTTTCGGAATTTTACCGCGCCACAGGCGATATGCGCGCGTTGGAACGAGCCAAAGAGTTTTTCCGTTTGATAGAAAATTGCCGCGATCAAAAGTTAGGCGGTTATTTTGAGGCGTTTACACGCGACTGGCAACCTGTCGACGATGTCCGTTTGAGCGACAAAGATGAAAATGAAGTCAAAACGATGAATACCCACCTGCACATTCTCGAACCGTACACCAATCTTTTGCGCGTCTGGAAAGACGAAAGCCTGATGACCGCGCAACGCAAGCTGATCGATATTTTTACCGATAAGATACTGGATAAAACCAATTTTCATTTGAAGCTGTTTTTTGATGAAAACTGGATGCTCAAATCGCAGGGCGTGTCTTACGGACACGACATAGAAGCCTCGTGGCTACTCTACGAAGCAGCGGAAGTATTGGACGACAGCGTTTTATTAAAAAAAATAAAAACCGTTTCCCTCAACATCGCCGACGCCGCTGCCGAAGGTCTGCAAGCAGACGGCAGCATGATTTACGAATGTAGAGACAACATGCACCCTCTCTCTGCCGACTTCGACCGCCACTGGTGGGTACAAGCCGAAACCGTAGTGGGAATGATGTACGCTTATCGCAACTCCGGCAACGAGATTTACAAACTTCGCGCTCAAAATGCTTGGGAATACATCCAAAACAACCTGATTGACCATGAAAACGGAGAATGGCACTGGAGCCGCCGCGCCGACGGGACAATCAACCGCATGGACGACAAGGCGGGTTTTTGGAAATGCCCTTATCACAATGGGCGGATGTGCCTGGAGTTAGAAGGATAATATTCGTATGCCCCCATGTCGACATGTTCGCCAACAAAACGGGATTTGCCATCCAAATCGAACGGAAAAAGCGTTCCATACGCGTCATTCCCCTGATCAATGGCGGGGGAATTTTCTTTTAATCTGAAGTCAAAAATATAATTCTCGTCATCATCAATCAGGCGAAACAGCGGATCTTTGTTCGTGACGGGATGAGTGACGTGTGTGGGATCAATATGGGCATCTTCCATTTTAATCAAGCAATAATCTAACAGGTAATTAAATGCAATATCCGCTTGTTTTGTATAAGCATCGAGATTGATTTCGGAAGTTTTGGCGCCGTAAATGATACAGTTGAAAAAATCGGCCTGTTCCAAGGGCAGTGGAGAGTCGGCGCCATCCTGCATCCGATAGTTTTTCAGGCAAACTGCTGCGGAAGTTCGGGCGCTCCAAACAAAATAATTAGCGATGGTGCAATGGGTAAAGCGGTACTTCCCGCCATTCAGGTTGAGCAGAGCGCCTCCGGCATTGGATAATTCGCAGTTAGCAACTTCTATCTGGCAGTTTTCTGCCGAGAAAAGGTCGTAATAGACATTGGTCAGAACGGAATTAGTCAGTTTCAATTTGGATTGTTCCGGTGTTGAAGCATCGAAAATCAAACCGTATTTTCCATTCCGGATGTGTGCATGGTTTATCTCATTGTTGTAACTTTCCGGTGCAAAATAAATACCGCTCCATTGGCCGGGCAATCTGTCGTAAGAAACTCCCACGGTAGCGTTTAACTTGTCTCCCCGTATCCTCACGGGACGTTCGAGTGTGCCGTTTATCTTGAGCGTTCCGTAAACATTGATGACGGCATTATTATGCATGTATAACGTAACGCCTTCAGGGATGGTGAGCATTGCATTTTCCCGGACAACCAAACTGTCGTATATCAACCAGGGCTTGTTGTTAGGCAAAACAGCATCGGTGGTGATGTCATTTCCTCCTTTTAAAAGGTAAACATCCTGTCCGTAGCCGGTTAATATGACTTGTTGGGTAACGGTGTTGGTGTTGAACAGAATAGAGTCGGTCACGAGCAACGGATTGTCAATCCCATTTTCATCTAAAGTGGCTTCTACGAAGACATACATACTGTCGTTGGCCAGTATCTCTATGTCGTTGAAGCTGATGCCGCTAAACCCATCGACATTGATTCTGAATCCGCTCCGGTTAGCGCCTGCCAAGTATATGGAACTGATCAACAATGGCTTATCATGCCGGTTGTAAACCATCAGTTTGAGTGTCGTAGAGCCGACGGTAGAGAATAAAGTATCGAACGCCAACGTGTCGTGCGAGAAAGACAGCACTTCATTCGGATTGTTGCCGTAATGCTCGTATTTATCTTCGCAGGCAGCGAACGAAACGAAACAATAAACGACGATTGTAAGAAATATAATGTACCGGTATCTCATACAGAATGATTCAAAAAAAACCGGAAACCCGCAATAACAATCTCTTGCGAGTTTCCGGGACATTTCCTTAATATAACGTATGTTTGCTGTTTTTATTTTGCCGGAATCTGTTGAATCAGTTCGGTTAAAAATTTCCACCATTTTTCTACTGTAGAAATTTGTACCCTTTCTTCCGGCGAATGAGCGCCGAGGATCGTTGGCCCGCAGGAAATCATGTCGAGCGCCGGATATTTCTCCAGAAACAATCCGCACTCCAATCCTGCATGTATCGCCCTTATGAGTGGCTTTTGTCCGAACAACTTTTCATATACTTCTTCGGAAACTTTTAAGATGTTGGAATCCAGATTCGGTTTCCAGCCCGGATATCCTTCCGAGAGCGTGACGCTCGCTCCGGCCAACGAGAAAAGGGCGGTGAGCGTATTTGAAATGTTGTATCTCAATGAGTTGGAAGAACTTCGCTGGCTGGTTGTTACCAAAACCGCATGGTTGTCGACCATTTTCACGGAAGCCAGATTGGTCGAAGTTTCTACCAGGCCGGGAATATCGAAACTCATGCCGATAACTCCATGAGGACAGGCATGCAGGGTATTGATTAATTTACCGGCAGTTATGGGATCTATGCAATATTGCGGCGCATCTGTCGATTCCAATGCAGTGGAGAACGCGATATCAACGTTTTTTAACTCTTCCGCCACTTCTGCTTGCAGGATATTCAGGCAGACGATGGCCTTTTCCTTCTCGTGGAAAGGAACTCCTACCGTTGCAGACGCCTCGCGAGGAATAGCATTGCTCAAATTCCCGCCGTCAATCCGGGCAATGAATACAGGCGTTTGCTGCGCCAGTGTCCACAGGTAGCGGGCTAATATTTTGACAGAATTACCTAAGCCTTTGTGGATTTCACAACCGGAATGTCCTCCTTTGAGTTTGTTCACCTCAACGTTAAACCAAAAACAATCGGCGGGCGCTTTTTCTTCCTTGTATGTAAAAGTTCCCAAGACATTTTTTCCTCCGGCGCAACCAATGCAAAATTCGCCCTCTTCTTCCGTATCCAGATTGATTAATATATTTCCGGAAATAAAACCCGGTCGAAGTGCAGATGCACCGTTCAAGCCAACTTCTTCTTCGGTAGTAAATAGACATTCTATATCTCCATGTACTAAATTATTAGCATCCAGAATGGCTAACTGGGCGGCTACACCAATGCCATTATCGGCGCCGAGGGTCGTTCCCCTGGTTTTAACCCAGTCTCCGTCGATGTATGTCTGGATAGCGTCTTTTTCAAAGTTGAAAACCGTCTCTTTGTTTTTTTCGCAAACCATGTCTACATGACTTTGCAAAACGATAGTGGGTAACTGTTCTTTGCCCGGAGTTGCTTTCTTTTTAATTAAAACATTGTTAGCGTCATCCTTTTCAAACGCCAAATTTCGTGCCCGGGCAAAATCCAATAAATACTGTACTATTCTTTCCTCTTTTTTTGACGGATGCGGAATTTGCGTTATCTCATCAAAAAACTTCCAAACCGCTTGTGGCTGTAAATTACTGATACTCATACCTAATTTCTTTAAAGTTTATTAATCGTTCGTTGAATAAAAGCATAAAGAAACAAAAAAAACGGGATAAATCAAAAAGAAGTTCTCATTTTAACAAAATAAATATACCTTTGTAGCAAAAATAGAGGTCTTTAAATTTTATCTATGCTTTGAGTGTAATTTGGAAGAAAGAAAGAAACAAAAACATCCTTGACATTCAAAAATGATAAGACAAAAAGCCATTAATAACATTATATTTAATTTATGAAGAATATTTATTACATTATTCAAGGAGTATTTGCTATCGCAATCGTCGCTTTATTTATTTTGTATTTTTCAGACAAAAAAGGAATGTCCTTTGATGCTCGCAAAAATGCAGATTCTATTTGTCTCAAACTCCCGATAGCTTATGTGAATGTTGACTCTTTACTGCGGGGATACAACTATTCCCAAGACATGAATGAGGTTTTTCTGAGGAAAGCAGAAAATACAAGAGCCAACTTGAACCAAAAGGCGAACAGTTTTCAATCCGAGTATGTTACGTTTCAGAAATTAGTGCAGAATAATGGATTTTTGACACAGGAACGGATGGAGCAGGAAGCCAATCGTCTGCAAAGTAAACAGCAAAAATTGCAGGAGGAATCCGAAAGAGTTCAGGTGGAACTTGCTCGCGAACAACAAAAAATGAATGAGCAATTGAGAGACACGATAATCTCTCATCTGAAAGAGTTTAATGAGGCTAAAAAATATCAGGTAATTTTCACCGGCGAAACCATATTGTACGGAGAAGATTATTACAATATTACCGCCGAAGTGATTGAGTTTTTGAACGAGAAATACACATCGGTATCTACTTCAAAACCGGCAAAGAAATAATTATTTTTCAAAACAGGAGAGGCGTCGGAGTAATTTGGCGCCTTTTTGTTTGTTGTGCCATCTAAAAATGGTCAAACGTTCAAATGTTAATTGCCACCGAAAAATATCTGGAAAAAATACAGGCATCGGGATTTTCGAAAAATACGCCCGTTTCCGAAGATACCGGTTTGATTGTCATTATTCCTGCTTACAACGAGCCGGATATCCTGCAAACGATTGACAGTTTGCTGGATTGCGAATGGCCGGACTGTACGGTAGAGATTCTCGTTTTACTGAATGTTTATGTCCATTCTTCAAACGAGATATTGCAACTCCACAAACAGTCGCTGGCCGCGTTGCAAGCGCTGGCGGCGCAACCTCATGCACATTCCGAACAATTGAGAATCATCCCCCACTCCATCGAAAACCTGCAAGGGAAACAGACCGGCGCTGGCATTCCCCGGAAAATACTGATGGACGAGGCTTTCCGCCGTCTGGTAAGTATTGATAATGAAGCCGGAGTCATCGTGTCTTTAGATGCTGACTGTACGGTGGATAAAAATTATCTGAAAGAAATATATCAAACATTCAAGCAGGACAGGAAACTTTGTTCGGCATCTATTGAATTTCATCATCCAGTAGAGCATTTACCGGAAAATGATCCGCTCAGGATAGCGACGGAACAATACGAACTGTATCTACGCTACTATCGTTCTGCATTAGCCTATTGTACGTATCCATATCCGTATTATACGATAGGATCGGCGCTGGTCGTGCGAGCCTCCGTCTATGCCAAAGCAGGAGGAATGGGCAAACAGGAGGCGGGAGAAGATTTTTATTTTATGCAGAAAGTTTTTCCGTTAGGCAAAACCAAACACATTGATACGACAACGGTTTATCCTGCTGCCCGTCTTTCCGACCGTGTTCCTTTTGGTACCGGCACTTCGATTCGGCAAATAATGTCGGAAAAGGGAATGCGGAAGATGACTTATTCTTTTGAGTCTTTCCACCATTTGAAAATCCTGTTTGATGCGGTAGATCGTTTGTATGTTTCCGACAAAGTGGAAATTGAAAAAATATTGTCTTCCTATCCCGTCTACTTACAGCGTTTTCTTCACGATGATGGTTTTATACAGCACGTCGAGGAAATAAAAGCGAACGTTTCCGGAGTGTCATTTTTCCGTAAACGTTTTTTTAATTATTTCAATGCTTTCAAGATTGTGAAATACCTGAACTTTGTACATCCGGAGTGGTTGCCTTTGCGGGATGTGCGGGAGGAAACAATTATTTTGCATTAATATTTGTTTTTCATCTTTTTTGCATTACCTTTGCGCCAAAATTTTTAAAAGTAAAAAGTTTTTTATGATGGTTGTGAAAACGAATAACATAGATTTATATTCTTTTGACGAAAATCATTTGGATGTTCCGAATAATTTCGTAACACACACACACACACACACACATCTAAATTAA
>JAISFI010000244.1 GCA_031263685.1 Dysgonamonadaceae bacterium
CATCATGCATATTAATTAAATAAAACAGTAAGTATCATGGCAGCAGAGGAAAAGAACACGGCGCAAAATGCGCCGGCCGAGTTTGAAGCACACAAATAACGCAGATTATCAGGATTAACACGCCGTCAAACCACGATTTGAACCTGTGAACAAAAAAAATTGGACTTCTGGCAAAAACACGTAACAAAAATAACCGCTAATTTTGCACTCTAATTTTAATGTAAAAAAATGAGTAAAAAAACAGTTGTAATCACCGGAGCTTCTTCCGGAATCGGCAAAGCCACTGGGGACAGGCAGCGAAATTACGCTGATCCGGTTGATTCCCGATACATCGAAATCAAATTAAATAAATATATAAAATGAAAGAATATATCGTAAATTATTATTTGAGCGAATACCACGGAGCGATGTTTGGTTTCTTTGCCGGTATTGTTTTTCTTATAGCCGCTTTTCTTTTATGGAAGTTTGGCGTGTCCGGCAGTTTAGCCCGCGGCATTGCATATTCCCTGATTGGAGGCGGATTATTCTTTTCTGTTGCCTGTACAGGCGTTATGATACACAATAAACAGACGGCACAAAAGGTCGAACAAAGTATTATTGCAAATAACGCGGATGTGCAAACTTCCGAAGTTGCACGTATGGAAAAAGTGATGGCTTCATCATATACCGGAGCATTGATTATGTTTTCTCTGTTTATAATTGTCGGTTTAGTATTCGTATTGGCATTTCAGGGAAATCTACTGATGAAAGGTGTCGGGCTTGGCTTGTTGATAATCGGCGCTTACGGTCATGTCACGGAAGCGTTTTCGATGAAACGCAACAGAGGATATTTGGAAGAAATAAAATCTTTAAAGTTCGAGAACGAAAATATAAATAATATGAAAATGGAAAATAAAGAATTATTCGGCACGGCGACAGTTGGAAGTATTGAGGTGCGTAACCGCATTATCCGCGCTGCCACAGGCGACCGTGCACACGGAAATGTAACGGAAGAAGTGATCGAAAATTATCGAAAACTCGCTGCCGGAGGCGTAGGGGCTATCGTTACCGGTTTTGTAACGGTTGAAGAACGGGAATCGTTCATTCCAACCCTTTCTTTTTATGATGATAAATACATTGAACAGCATAAACCACTGACAGATGCCGTTCATGCCGGGGGAGGGAGGATAGTCCTGCAAATAGCATCAGTAGGTTCGTTCGTCACAGGCGGAGACTACGAGGGTGTACCTGTTTATGCGCCCAGTGCGGTGGAACACATGTATAGCAAAATTGTTCCTAAAGAGATGACAATCGGGGAAATCAAGCAAGTGCAAAAAAAGTTTGCCGATGCAGCCCTGCGTGGTAAGAAAGCCGGTTATGACGGGGTGGAAATACACGGAGCGCATAACTTTTTATTAAGTCTGTTTACATCGCCGCATTACAATCGGCGGACTGACGCTTATGGCGGAAATGCCGGGAATCGTGCCCGAATGCTCCTGGAAACCGTAAAAATTGTGAAAGATGCGGTCGGCAACGATTATCCGATTTGGGTAAAAATAAACAGCGAAGAACATTTCGACAACGGAATTACACTGGAGGATTTTCTGTATCAATGCAGGGAATTGGAAAAACTCGAAGTGGCGGCGATAGAAGTGAGCGGCAACTGGTCGTCTGTCGCGTCCAGGACAGGTCCACTGTATCTTGACGCGGCAACAAAAGCGGCTGAATCGGTTGCAACGGATGTTATAGCGACAGGCGGTTTCCGCGAAGCGGCACAAATGCAGGAAATCCTTATGACTACCGGAATAGACGCTTTCGGGATAGCAAGACCGTTTATGAAGAATCCGAATCTGAATGAAGTGTTAAAGTTAACAAATTGATTTCAGAATGAACAACAGCGGCAATTTATCGAAAAACATCCTGTTCAGTTGCGAGGGGCAAACACGCCATGTATCGGAACAGGTTGTTCCCGAACATGTTTTAACATTTGTGGTTTCGGGCAATGTTGAGTTTCAATTTAACGAAGAAACGTTAATTGCATCGCCCGGAAGTATAATCATTATTCGCAGAAACAAACCGGCAAAAGCAACAAAAATGCCCGAAAACCGGAACGAACCATGCAAAACCATCAACATTTTTCTGACTCAGGAAATGCTCCGGAATTATATGGTTCGGAACAATATGGAAAAACAGGAGAGATACCGTGGAAAGACGTATGTTCATTTGAATAAAAACCTGTTTATCAAGGCTTATTTTGATTCATTAATTCCTTACCTGAACAACCCCGACCGGCTAACGGACAGAATGGCTCAACTCAAAACCGCCGAAGCCATAGAGCTGTTACTCAACAGTAATCCTGAAATGGAATCCTTTCTGTTCGACCTGAGCGAACCGTACAGGATAGATTTGGAAAAATTCATCAACAACAACTTCATGTTCAATATTCCCATTTCGGAATTTGCCCGGCTGACAGGTCGCAGCCTGTCAACCTTCAAAAGGGATTTCAGAAAAATCTACAACGATACGCCCGAAAAATGGCTGAGGGAAAGACGACTGGAAGAAGCACGACGCCAGATTATCCACGAAGGGAAAAAACCGTCGGATGTGTATTATCAAGTCGGTTTCGAGAATTTTTCGCATTTTTCGGCAGCATACAAACAGTTTTTCGGACACAACGCATCGGATAAAGATGAAGAAAAGAGAAGCAATAACGACAATGAATT
>JAISFI010000259.1 GCA_031263685.1 Dysgonamonadaceae bacterium
TCCATCGCATCTCTTTGTTTTATTCATTTAGTAAAGCGATGCATTTTTCGACTTCACGCACTAATTTCGACAACTTTTGTCGGGCACGGGTTACTTCTCCGGGTTTAAAGGAAACTACCCTTGCTATTTTCAAGTAGTCGTATTGGACGGTTAACTTCCGATTCTCGTCTTGTATTGACTGCAATGCTTGCTGTGTTGCAGATAATTGATCTTTTAAATCTGCATTTTCTGCTTTCAAAGTATTACACAAAAACAGCAATTGCCGTACTTTTGATTCAAAAACAGCCAACGTTTTTTTCTGTTCATCGGTCATTCCTCGCCAAAATCCTCACAAAAGTAAGGAAATGTTTATGAGTATGCAAGCGATACGAAAATGTTTTTTTATTATGTTCACTTTCGTTTGTTCGATCAGCTTACAAAAGATAGACAAAGATTTCTTTTTCAACTTCGTTAAAATCAACTTTTCCTTCTCTTGCCAACCAGCCTAACGCTGCATACAAATCTTTTTCCAACAATTTGGTTTCTTTCTTAATATCCTTTAAGTTAGACTGACCACTGCTCAATACATTCCATACAAGGCCTGCATTTGTTCCTATTTTCTCTTTCATATTGTTAAGTATCAATTATTAAATGTTAATAAACAGGGCAAAGGTAGAAAAATTTTATTGGGAAGATAAACAAATACTTTTTTTTAACATAAATCGTCGTCATTTTCTCTTTCATCGTCAAACGCATCATCCACTCCAAAATCGAAATCATCGTCGTCAAATGGCAGGTTTTGCACATCTAAAGGTTTATGAACGATGCTTGTTGCATCATGAAAAGTTTCTCTGTTCAATTCTTTCCAAAGCAAATCCTTGAGCGCTTGGAGGTTGTATTGCGTGACAGACGAAATGAAGAGGCATGGCACATCCTGAGGCAAATCTCCGGCCATAGCCGTCATGAGCTCCTGATCCAGCATATCCGATTTAGTGATCGCTAAAATTTTTCTTTTGCCGGACAATTCGGGGTTGTATTTGATAAGTTCGTTGAGCAGTATCTCATATTCGGTTTTGAGACTGTCGGCATCGGCGGGTACCATGAAGAGGAGGAGGGAATTTCTTTCGATATGCCGCAGGAAACGCAGGCCTAAACCTTTTCCTTCACTGGCGCCTTCAATAATACCGGGAATGTCGGCCATGACAAAAGAACGTCCGTCGCGATAATCAACGATACCGAGGTTAGGCTCCAAGGTGGTAAAGGGATAGTTGGCAATTTTGGGTTTCGCGGCGGAAACAACGGATAAGAGGGTTGATTTCCCAGCGTTGGGAAAGCCGACAAGACCTACATCTGCCAATAATTTCAGTTGAAGGATGATGGTTTTTTCCTGCATCGGTTCGCCGGGCTGTGCATAATGTGGAGCCTGGTTGGTGGCCGTTTTGAAGTGATTGTTGCCTAAGCCGCCCCTTCCACCTTTGAGGAGGACGACCTCCTGTCCGTCGCGGGTAACGTCGCAGATGAATGTGCCGGTTTCCGCGTCAAAGACGACTGTGCCGCAGGGGACTTCAATGACTTTGTCTTCGCCGTCTTTTCCGGAGCTTAATCTGCCGGAGCCGCCTTCGCCGTGTTCGGCAAAGACATGACGCTCGTATTTCAGGTGGAGGAGTGTCCAGAAATTACGGTTGCCCCGTAAAATGACATTTCCGCCTTTTCCGCCGTCTCCTCCATCGGGGCCTCCTCTGGGGATGTATTTTTCGCGGCGGAAGTGCATGGAACCTTTGCCTCCTTTTCCGGAACGGCAATAGATTTTCACGTAATCGACAAAATTTGAATCCGACATGTGTTGAACAGGATGTTAAATGGGGTGTTTTATGCGAGGATGCTGTCTATTGCTCTTTCAACATCGGCATATATTTCTTCTATAGAACGACCGTTGGCGGCTACTTCTACTAATTTTCCTTCTCGTTGGTAGAAATCTACCAAAGGAGATGTTTGTGATTTGTAAACGTTCAGTCGAGCGGTGATTGTTTCTAAATTGTCGTCGGAACGGCCGGAAATTTCGCCTCTTTTCAGCAGGCGGTGAATGAGTTCCTCTTCTGCCACGGTAAGGTTAATGACGATAGAGAGTTCGGTATTTCTTGCCGCCAGCATTTCATTCAGCGCTTTGCCTTGCTCCAGCGTGCGCGGAAATCCGTCGAAAATCACGCCGGCGCCCGGAGGCTGGTTGTCCAGTACTTTTGCCAGCATGTCAATAATAAGATTGTCGGGCACTAATTCTCCTTTGTTGATGTGGGATTTGGCGATACTGCCCAATACGGTTTTGTCGGCAATTTCTTTTCTCAATACATCACCGGTGGAGATGTGGTTCAGGCCGAATTGCCGGATTAATAATTCGCTTTGTGTTCCCTTGCCGGAACCCGGCGCTCCGAAAATTACGATGTTTAACGGTTTCATCTGATATGAATTATAAATTACAAATGATGGATGACGAACAACAAATGACTCATTTAGAGTATTTCATGCGTCAGCCATTGTTAGTTTTTAGTTTTTATCTTTTAGTTTTTAATTTTATAGATGTTTCTCAAATTTCGTCCCAAGCCATCATAATCTAATCCGTATCCTACGATGAAATCATTGGGAATATGGATGGCGGCATAATCCGGTTGAATGTCATTGAGCAGCGCTCCCGGTTTGAAAAGAAGGCTGGCAACCCGGAAAGACGCCGGCTGTTGAGACAGAATATATGCTTTGAGGCGGGCGACGGTATGCCCGGTGTCAATGATGTCTTCGAGGATGACGACATGGCGGTTTTCGATTTTTTCTATCAATCCCTGCACTTCTTTTACCCGCCCGTCGGTTTGCGTTCCTTCGTAGGATTTGAGGCGGATAAAGGTAATTTCGCACGGGAAATCGAATAATTTGAGCAAATCGGATGCAAACATAAAAGCGCCGTTCAAGACACAGATAAATAATGGTTGCAGCTCTTTCAGGTCTTGCTCCATCTTGATGGCTGTTTGACGGATCGCATCCAAAATTTCTTTTTCGGAAAGGAAAAGATTGAAATGTTTATCTTTGATTTGTATTTGGGACGTCATTCGGTCGTTAATTTTTTAACTGAGGCGGCAAAGTTAGTATAAATATATGATAAATCCTGGATTTTATTCTTTATTTTTGCCGAATAGAAATTGCAGGTTAACAAAAAAATCATGATAAAAATATTTACTGCGAACCAGGTACGGTTGTTAGACCGGGATACGATAGCACAAGAGCCAATCTCGTCTATTGATTTGATGGAAAAAGCTTCGACGGCGTTTGTCCGTGCTTTTGAACGCCTGTTTTCGCCGGGCGCTTACCGGGTGCTCGTATTTGCAGGGGCAGGGAATAATGGAGGGGATGCTCTGGCCATTGCACGACTGTTGGCGGCAGACGGTTACCGGGTGGAAGCGGTATTGTATTGTCCCGAAAAGGCATTGTCTGCCGATTGCGAGTTGAACAGGCAGCGTTTACAGGCAAGGCCGGATGTGCATTTGACGGAGGCACATTCGCATCTTCCGCGTCCGGAGATGGATAATCGGTGTGTTATCATCGACGGCTTGTTTGGTTCCGGATTGAATCGTCCTTTGTCGAAAGAGTATATTGATTGGTTTCAATATGTTCGCACAACTTCGGCTCAGGTTGTTGCCATTGATATTCCTTCCGGGCTTTTCGGGGAAGATCACACAAATAACAGGACAAATGTGTCGATACATGCAGATTATACGTTGACTTTTCAGTTTCCCAAATTGTCTTTTTTATTGCCGGAGAACGAAAAACAGGTGGGCGAATGGCAAGTGCTGGATATTGGTTTGAATCAAGAGGCAATGGCAAAGATGTTTTCGCCTTATTTTATGATAGAGCGGCAGGATATTTCCTGTTTGTTGAAAAAGCGCAGCAAGTTTGCCCACAAGGGAAATTTTGGACATGCTTTGCTGATTGCCGGCAGTTACGGAAAAATGGGAGCGGCGGTATTGGCAGCCAAAGCTTGCCTGCGAACGGGTGTAGGACTTCTTACCGTTCATGTACCGGGAAAATGCGTGGATATTTTGCAGACAGCTTTGCCGGAAGCGATGGTCAGAGTGGACGTTCCGTCGGTAGATGCATACGATGGCATAGGGATAGGGCCGGGCATAGGAGTGCAGGAAAACGTTCGAGAAAAATTGTTGCAACTATTACAGGATTGGCAGCAAGCGGTTGTGCTGGATGCCGATGCACTAAACATCCTGCCTACGCTGCCGGAATATCACCAGTGGATACCTGCCGGCAGTATACTAACGCCTCACCCCAAAGAATTTGATCGATTGGCAGGACGGAGTGATACTGCCTGGCAACGTTTGCAGAAAGCCATGAAGTTGGCGGTGAAACTGAAATCCTGCATCGTGTTAAAAGGTGCATACACTGCCATTTGTACTCCAAACGGACATTGTTACTTTAATTCGACCGGCAATCCGGGGATGGCGACGGCAGGTAGTGGCGACGTTTTGACAGGCATGATTTTGTCTCTTTTGTCGCAGGGGTATTCGTCGGAACAGGCGGCCATAATTGGGGTTTATCTGCATGGAATGGCCGGAGATTCGGTAATAGCTTCCGGAAAACAATCGCAGGAGAGCCTGATTGCGGGAGATTTGGTGGAAGAGATTGGGCGGTGCTGGACGGCATTACATTCTCTAATGTAGAATTTGCGTCCGGAGGGTAAAAAAACTTACCAAAATATTTTGTGTTTCAATTTTTTGCATTACATTTGCGCGAATTTTAAAACATAGTTGTGGAAATGAATATAAAATACCATTATCCATTTCCACAACCATCATAAAAAACTTTTCACTTTTAAAAAGTTTGGCGCAAAAGTAATGCAAAAAAAATAGGAAACAAAATATTTGGTAAGATTTTTTCGTTCCTAAAACTCTACCAATACTTTTGCACTCAGTTGTCGTCCGGTCAAAAAGTTAGGAACAGCATACTGTATGTTATTAACATCCGTCACCCAATAGTATGAGTTGACGTTATTGATGTCGAACAGATTGAAGCAGTCCAATCCAAGATAGATGTTTTTCAGGTAACGGAAAAAGCCGCTTCGCATAAAATTATCCGTATCGGCCGAAAACTGGTAAGACATTCCAATATCTATCCTGCGATACGAAGGAGTAGTAAAATACCCGTACTCATATCCCTTTCCGGGTGCAGAAGCGGGCAAGCCGTCCGACCATATTGCACGCAGATTCAGACGTATGCGTTCGTATCTGGGAAAATAGTCCGTGAAGAAAAGCGAGATGTTATAACGCTGGTCGGTAGGCAAGGGCACGTTTTTTCCGGCAAAATGCTGTTGGGCTTTCATCAAGGAAAAGTTTAGCCATGAATCCGTTTCGGGAACAAATTCTCCGAATAATTTCAAATCCAGTCCGGTGGCATAGCCAAAAGCCATATTGCTGCCGTAATAACGGACTTTGACGTTATCTACCGTGTAAGGAACCAGCTTGTCCAGTTTTTTATAATAAGTCTCGGCCGTGAACTTGAACGGTCGACCGATGGCGCGGAAAGAATAATCTCCTCCCAATACAAAATGCAGGGAGCGCTGGGAGCGAATATTTCTGTTCAGCACGATGTATGAATTTCGGTCGCCATCCGTATCTACGGTGCGAAACTCTTTGTAGAAAGGCGATTGATAGTACAGGCCGGTAGCAAAACGGAGCGTAATTCGCTGATCAAATGATGGAATAAACCCAATGGAAGCACGCGGACTGAGTATCAACTCCCGGTTGAAATCCCAATAACTGCCTCTCAATCCCGCCGTCACGGAAAACAAGCCTGCTTCTATCCTGAATTTATAAGTATCCTGAAAATAGGCAGACAGGCGATTGGAAGCAAGGTTTTGCTTAGAGTAAAGATTCTGGATAACATTCACCCGTTCGTCGCCGCGAGGCAGGGAATATCCGGAAGAATCTCTCATTTCCCACTCGCGAATCCGGTCGCGGGTACGTTCACGCTGCCAGGTCAATGCCCAGCGCAGGGCGTGCCGGTCTATCTGGTGGGAGGCGGAATGGGTGACGTTAAAAATGTCGGAAATCAAACGATTACGGGCATGTTCGTGGTATTTTCCGGTGCCAATGACGGATTTTTCTTCTTCCGAAACAATATCGCTCAACCAGTATTCGCCGGAAATATCATAAGCTTCTTCTTCTCTCGATTGAAAGAGGGAGAACTTAAGCGACAGATTTGTTTTCTCCGACAAGCGGTACGTGAAGCCGGACGCGCCGAAAAGTCCCTGAAAATTATCATTTTCTCTTCCGTCGAAATATACCGTGAAATTTTTGGCTTCGGCTACCGTTCCGTAAGAAGTGCTCCGGTTGACGGGGGTGAAACGATAGCTGTTATTGGAAAAGTTTCCAAAAAAATCCCAGCTTAATTTAGCGGAAAACATATAAGTCATATAGGTTTGCAAATCTACGAACGAAGGATCATATTCACCTTTAGTATCTAAAGTGCCTAACAGGAAAGCGTTCTTTTTGAAACGGACGCCGGTTATTTGGGTGAATTTACCGCTCGCACTTCCTACATACGCGCTTGCGCCCGTCATGCTAAGCATCGCGGAACCTTCCAGGTTTTCAGGTCTCTTGTAAACGATATCCAACACAGACGACATTTTATCGCCATACTTCGGCTCAAAACCACCGGATGAAAACCGCACTTCTTTCGTCAAATCGGGGTTGATAAAACTCAAACCTTCCTGTTGTCCGCTTCGGATAAGCAACGGCCTGAACACTTCCGTGCCGTTTACATAAACGATGTTTTCATCATAATTGCCGCCACGAACGGAGTACTGGGAACTTAACTCGTTGGACGAGGAAACGCCGGTACCCTGCATCACCACGATGGCTTCTATATTTCCACCCGAAGCATCGGTCTGCAAACGGGATTTTTCGATCTTGATGCGTTCCGTAGTATTCGTCTGTATGTGTTGGGCAACAACCGTTACCGCTCCCAGTTCGACCGAAGAATGTCGCATCGTCACCGATAATTGCATGCCGTTTTTCGGCGAAGGAATCACCCGCTTGATTCTGTTATAACCCAGACAGGAAAAGACAAGCGTACAGGAATCACCGGCAGATATCTCCATAGAAAAAAATCCTTTCTCGTTGGTCAGACACAGGTTGGCAAGGCCGGATTCCTGTATGGAAACCAGTTCTAAAGGTTGCCCGTCGAAATCCGTAACATAGCCGGATATTTTGACGCGCTGCGAGAAAAGCGTCAGGGAAAACAGGATAAATAGCAGCGTTAGCGGCGCTTTAAATTTCATCTTTTTGTATTTGAATCCGTTCATTTAACGGGAATTTTGAGGGTTTATTATTTTTTCTTCACGCAATACGTTCTTCATTTATCAATAATTTCCTGTACATTTGCGAATCCGCCTCAAAAAACGCATCCAAAAGAAAAACAAGGTAATCCGGTAAAAATCAGCGAATTTAGCCTTGATTGGCATTTGTCGTTCATCCTGTAAAATGCAGTTTTCGGCATATTGCGGCAAACGTTCCACTTCTTAACCGTTACCCATTCGAGGATGGGCAAAACGGGGCAAAATGCTGACATCGTTTGTCATCTCATTGCATTGTCTGTCATCGTTTTACATAGTTCAAACAACTCACAGAACGAGTAATTTTATACACTTAAAAATGTGAGTCTTATGAACATGAATTTAAAGGTGTCGTTCTACCTGAAAAGAGAACGCAAAGGTACAAAATCGCTTGCCGATGAAAAGACGGTTTATCCGATTGTCGGGAAAATCATCATCGGCAAAACAATTGCCCAGTTCGGTTCCAAACTGAAAGTGGAGGAACGGCTGTGGAATGTCAAATCGGGGCGGGCCATCGGGAAAAGCCATGCAGCTACCGAATTGAACAGGGAGATTAACCGGGTTAACCTGTTGATTCACTCCCATTATTCCGAAATCCTGAAGCGTACCGGAAAGGTTACGGCTTTGGAAGTCAAGAATGCCTTTCAAGGCATTGCATCCGCACAGAAAACCCTGCTTGTCCTGTTTGAGGAAATCATGCCGGAGTTTTATGCACGGGTCGGAATTGACAGGGCAAAGGGGAGCTATTTGCGGTATGTCAATACACACCAGCATCTGCAACGCTTTTTGAAAACGAAATACAATTTAAGGGATATTCCGCTTTCCCAACTGGATTTGCCGTTCAT
>JAISFI010000270.1 GCA_031263685.1 Dysgonamonadaceae bacterium
CCAATTTTCCAGATAATTTTTTGTTGGGTTCTCGCTCTCTGCCTTCAAGCTCGAGAAACACGTTCCGGCGATCAATATCGCCCCAATAAGAACCGTTTGAAAGAAAGTTTGTTTGCTTTTCATACTCATTTATTTATTAATGTTTTTGTTTGTATTCCTTTATATATTCCTTTGAGATAAATGTAAGTTCTGCGTAGCGTTTAAACGTCGCTCGGCGTCGCGTTTAAACGTCGTTCGTCGTCGAGTTTAAACGTCGCCCGTCGTCGAGTTTAAACGCAAGCCGGCATCATTCTACAATTATTGGCATGTCGTAGATGATTGTGCGTGCGACTTTCAAGAGTGTGCTTCCGTTTGAAAACCGCGTTACGATTTGCAGCGTGTAGTTTCCCGGCGGGAGCGGAGGAGCGAGTACCGTAAGTTTTTTCGGTTCGTTTTGTGAAATCTGCACCACAGGCGTTTTGTCGCCATATTCGTTTACGAAGAAGATGCCCATTTCGGGATTGTCTTCCGGTGCGATGCGCAGCTTGTCGCCGGTGATGACCAGAATTCCGTTGGGGGTGATATGCCCGTCGATGGCTTTGGTGGCAGCGTCGGTTACGAGTCCGATATATGCGCCGCTGTCTTTCACGCCGAGTATTTCCAGCTTCACCTTAGTCAGTCCTTCACGCAGTTCGGCGGTAGGAGAAATGCTGATGGCGGGTTTTTGCCGTGTCGGGTCTACTGTCCGGTCGGAGCCTATCCACAGTCCGGTTACGCTCGGCGCAATGTGTACTACCCCGTCTTGCACGGAAGAGCCTGCGAGTACGGTGTCGAGAACGATGCTGTCTCGTTCGTTGAGTATGGCCAGAATTGTTTCATAGCGCAGTTCGGAGCGTTCCTTGACAATGCGGGTGGCAATGTCTTCGTTGTGAAGCGTGTGGCCTATGGTGGACACTTCACCGGTATAGTCGTTGTCCACATCCTGCGTCAAAAAATTTAGACGCAGCCAGATTTTCCAGATAAATTCAGTTACTTTTGACATATTATTAGTGATTATAAAATTGTTAGATTAAAGTTTGTGAATGAACGTATTTCTTGATCGGAAAGTAGTAAGTTGCCCGGATAAGAGGAGTTTTTATTTACATTTGTCAAATTCGATGTTTTCCCCGACCTGATAAATACCGTATGGGAGAGAAGATAGACAACGCCTGTAAATGGGTTTAAGTTTTGCGTAGAATCCATAATAATTAAAAATGTACTTTTAGATGTGACTCAATAATTAAAACCGGACAAATTTAGATGGATAAAAGGATGGATAAGGGGGAAATTTCCGTCAAAAAGATGGGAAAATTAGGTCATTCGGCCGTTTCATCTGTTGTTGCGTTGGTATTCTGTCGGAGTCATTCCAAATTCGTCTTTGAAACAGGCGGTGAAATATTTAGGGTCGGAAAATCCGACGGAGTATGCAATGTCGGAAATGGAACTGGATTTGTCTTTCAGCATTCGACAGGCATGTTTCAGACGGATGTTCCGGATAAATTCTACAGGCGATCGGCCGGTCAGGGCTTTTATCTTCCTGAAACAGGTTGATTGCGACATGCAGAGGTTTTTGGCCAACGCGTTTACGCCAAACTCCGTTTCATCAAGGTGTTGCTCAATCACCTGAACCGATTTTTCGAGAAATGTTTCGTTCGGCAACGGATATTTCAAGGTGGAAATGTTTATTTCAACATCCGACTTGTCAATCCGGACGCTCTGCACTTCGTTGTCCGGTTTCACCCGGTTGAGGTTAAATTTGCGAACCGCGAACACTGTGAGGAGAATCAGAATCGCGTATGCCGAATAAGCCCATCCCGTTTCGTAAAGCGCCGGTTTCCGGTAAATGTTCAATACTGTTTCATCTTCGTTCCACAGTCCGTTTTCGTCCGTCGCCTTCACCCGAAACAAATGATGGCCTTTTTCTAACTGGCTGTACGAAGCAAATTGCCGGTTGTTTCCGGCATATATCCAATCCCGGTCTATGCCGTCTATTTTATAGGCGTACCGGATTTTGGAAGAAGCGGCATAATTCAGCGTCGAAAATTCGATTTCAATGTTCTTATCGGCAGGCTCCAGCACAAGACTGTTTTCCGAACTGTTGAAGCGGACGTTTGCCTCCCGGTCGAAAACGGAAGCGTTCTGTATCCGAATGTTGGTGATGATCACCCGGCCAGGCCCGGCGGGATTGGACAGGCGTTCGGAAGCGGTAAACGAACATAATCCCCGGTTGCCGCCGAAAAACAGCTTGCCGGATTTGCTTTTGTAGCAGGCATCTTTTAAGAACGAACGTACCGACAGTCCGTCCGACGGCGTGTAATGTGTTACCGCCCGATTCACCGGATTGTATTCGATGATCTTCTTATGGGTCGATATCCAGACGTTCCGGTAATCATCGATCAGTATATTCAGAATGGCTTCGCCGGTCACGGCGCATGACTTGCTTAAATCGTCGAATTTTTCACTCCTTATATTACAGGTGATGATACTTCCGTCTTTGGTTCCCAGCCAGACGTTTCCGTCGGCATCCCCGCAAACTGTTTGAATGTTGTTTGTTTTCAGGTGGCCGGTGGCTTTGGAATAGTTGGTCATCCGGACAGGCCTGGGATTGTTCGGAGAGGGTGCAATTTTATACAGTCCCGAACTTGCGCTGCCGACCCAGATATTCCCGTCGCTGTCGCCCGTAATGCCGGTAATATTCCGTATTTCATTGCCAACGGAATAGAGCGTGTCTTTTCCGAAAGGTTTTATCATCACTCCCAGACGGCTTGCAATCCACCGGTTTTTCCCGCTGTCTTCCCATACAAATAAAGCAGATGCGTAATGGGGAAGCTGTTCCATGAGCCGGCTTATCCGGTCGGAAACCGTAAACCGCCTTTTATTTTTTGTCAGTGAAACAACGCTTGGAGCGGATTCCTTGGCAATCCAAACCTCTTCCGAATCCCGGAAATCCGTCATGCAGGTTACATAGTTGAATGTACCGCCCATTCGTTCCAGTTCGGGAAACTCCGTATGCAAGCGGATCCGACCGGTTTCCGGGTCGATAAAACACAGGCCGTAACGGTTCAGATTCAGCCAGACCGTTCCATCTTTGTCTTCGTAAACAGATGTTATGCTCGGATTGATTCCGATTTTATGCTTTATTTCCTCCAGCGAATAATTCCGGATAACCGGACGATTGAAACTAACCGTAAACGCCCCTTCGCTGAAAGCGCCTATCCATAAGTTGCCGTCCCTGTCCTTGATGATTTCACTGAACAGGTTGTTTGTTTCCCGGAATAATCCCGATACATCTACATTCCGGATGGCGCCGCTGTCTGTATATTCAAATGCACGTAAACCCCAGTAAGACATAGCCCAGATATACTTGTTATCGTTGTCCTGCACGATGCTGTAAAAGGGAACGCTTTCGTCTGTTCCAACCGGCGTATAGGGAGTCTCTTTTCCGGGACTGAAAAGATAAAGACCGTTGCCCCAAGTGCCTATCCAGCGCTGTTTCCGGTCGTCCTGAAACATTTGAAAGGGATTGTTATCAGTCCCGATGGCGGGGTAGGGGATAAAACTGTTCCCGGCAGCATCGTATCGGAACAAACCGCCTTTCCACGTCAATATCCATATTTCGCCGTCGCGGTCTTCATAAATGGAGTTAATGGGCATGCCCTCCTGTCCTGCAAGATTATTATAATGATCTCGAAGTGAAAAATCGGGATTATAACGGAATATTTCGTTTCCGGCGCCTGTCCAGATGCTGTTGTCGGAAGCAACTGTAATGCTTTTGATTTCCAACTTTTGAATGGCTTCGTCGTGGAAATGATGGATGCGGCAGGTTTTTTTATCCAGGATATTAAGTCCCTGTTTGGTGCCTATCCACAGATGATTGCTGTTGTCGGCGAGGCAGGTGATTTCATTGTTCGTCAGCAGATCAGGCTTGTTCCTGTCCGAGCGGAAGGAGATGATCCGGTAGCCATCATAACGGCACAGGCCGTCGAGTGTGCCGAACCAGAGGTATCCTTCCCTGTCCTGAAAAATCCGCTGTACGGTATTGGAGGGTAACAGGTCTATTACCGGCAACTGGGTGACGGTCATCGGAAAAGCCCGTAAATACAGGGGAATACTTGCGAGCAAAAATAACAGGGAATATCTTATGTGCTTTGAGAACATGTTTATTAATAATGGTTGCAAATGTAAGAAAATTACAAAACAATTTGTACTTTTATGCCGCTTTTCTGACAATTCTTAAAAACAAAAGTCAGAAGGAATCATACACAATGAGCAAGTTTAATGAGCAAATTTAATGTCTGAACTGTGATTTTAGATAATATGACGATAAAAGAAGAGTTTATCAATCAACTGCAAACCCCCTGCTATGTATTGGAAGAAGCGCTGTTGCGCCGGAATCTTTCGTTAATTCGGTCGGTGAAAGAACGGGCAGGCGTTCATATCATTCTGGCGTTTAAGGCTTTTTCTTTGTGGAAAGTTTTTCCCATTGTCCGGGAATATATTCCGTACTCTACGGCGAGTTCTATTTATGAAGCACAGTTGGCGACTGAGGAAATGGGGAGTTTGGCGCATACCTTTTCGCCGGCTTACACGGATAGAGATTTTCCTTCCATACTGAAATACAGCAGTCATATTACGTTCAATTCTTTGAGTCAGTTTGAACGGTTTATGCCGGCAGTACGGGCGGCGGAACATCATGTTTCCTGTGGTATACGCATCAATCCCGAATATTCGGAAGTAGAGACGGAGTTGTACAATCCCTGTGCGCCTGGCTCCCGTTTTGGAGTGACTGCCAATCTGTTGAAAGAAAACGTGCCGGAAGGGATCGAAGGTTTTCATTTTCACACGCTTTGTGAATCCACTTCTTTCGATTTGGAAAAGACATTGCAACAGGTGGAGCGTAAATTCGGCCGATATTTTCCGCAAATCAAGTGGTTAAATATGGGTGGCGGACATCTGATGACGCACAGGGATTATGATGTAGAACATCTGATAAAGCTATTGCTTGATTTCCGAAAAAGATATCCTCATCTGGAGATTATATTGGAACCGGGAAGCGCTTTTGCCTGGAAAACGGGGTTTTTGGCTTCTTCCGTAGTCGATATTGTGGAAAACGGAGGAATAAAAACCGCAATTGTGGATGTTTCTTTCACTTGCCACATGCCCGATTGTTTGGAGATGCCTTATAAACCGGTAATTCGTGGCGCTTATCAGGAAGCTATCGAAGGAAAACCGACCTATCGGATAGGCGGAAATTCCTGTCTGAGCGGTGATTTCATGGGAGACTGGTCGTTCGACAACGCACTGCAAATTGGTGATAAGATTATTTTTGAAGATATGATCCACTACACAATCGTGAAAACGAATATGTTCAATGGAATCCCTCATCCCGCTATTGCCCTGTGGACGAAAGAGGACGAATTTATTGTCTTGAAAGAGTTTGGGTATGAGGACTATAAGGAGAGGATGGGGTGAGAACTAAACGTTAAAAACGAAGAATTAAGCGTGGGGATGTTGCATTTTTTTAATCCGGGACATGAGATGGCGGTTTTGAACAGTTCTCCTTATTATACGCCTCCTGTCAGGCAGGTGAAAATGAGATACGATCTTGCCTATTTACCCGCCTGGTATGCTTCGGAGAATGATTTTATTTGGGTAGAAAAGGATTTGCCGACGGATTTTCTCCGTTGTTTGGAAGGGGAGGAGAGGAGTATGCCGAAAGCGGTAAGTAAGCAACATATCGAAACATATTTGTCTCAGCTTTCGCATACAAAGCTTGCTTTGTGGGGTGTATCTCCATCGGCTGTTCGCTTTTTTGAACAGATAGATCAACAATATCGCTTGCATCTGGCGTTACCTGTCTGGCATGAGGATTACAGGAAATTATGCAGTCGCCGGACAGCGAAGCAGTGTCTGGAATTTCTGATTGCAAAGATGCCTCAAATCCGAAGAGAAATTGTTCCGCAATATGTTTCGAATATAGAGGATGTCGAAAATATACTAAAGAAAAATCCCGGCCAATACTTGGTAAAATCTCCATTTTCCTCCTCCGGCAGAGGATTGTTATGGTTGTCCGGCGAGGAGATTGACCGACCATCCAGGCAACTATTATCCGGCATGTTGAAGAGGCAAGGCAATGTTTCCATAGAAAAAGCCCTGCAGAAAAAGGAAGATTTTTCCCTGCAATTTCATGCCAACGGCGACGGAAAAATTACTTTTGTCGGCTACTCTCTGTTTAAAACCGACGTCAAAGGAAATTATCTTTCCAGTCTCATCGCTTCTCAACAAAGCATACAGGAGCATATCATCCAATACATCTCCGCTTCATCTATCGAAACTGCCAAACAGTTCATCATGCAATACTTGACAATTCATTTTGCACCTGTCTACGTAGGACATATCGGCGTAGACCTGATGATTTATGAGGAAAACGGAACTTGCGTCCTTCACCCCTGCGTGGAGATCAATGCTCGAACAACCATGGGATATTTGGCGCTCCGGCTTCAAAAACGTTTCTTCGGTGAAGACGGTCATGCCCATTTCCAAATCGCATACGCTGCTACTCCGGGCGAGATATTGAGAAGGCATCAAGAACTGCAAAGTAGAAATCCGTTAGTATTTGCGAATGGAAAGATTCGTTCCGGCTATCTGTCTTTATGTCCGGTAGATGAATGTACGCAGTATTTATCTTTTGTGTTGAAATAAAAAATGAAAATGTTGTTGGTAGTTAAAAACTTATATTTTACCTTTGTCCTCGAAAAAATAAAAATATTATGCATACTCTCAATTCTAATCAGTGGGGAAAACGGTTGTTTCCCTCACTCGGACGTTACGGTGAAAAGCGTTTTGTAGAAAATGTTATTGTAGCATTGGTTCTTGTTGCCGGAGCCGTGTTGCACTTGTCGCAGTTTCTCTACAATCGCAGTTTGTGGATAGACGAAGCCAGTGTAGCGCTCAATTTGATCCACAAAAATAGTTTGGAATTGCTGCATCCTCTCAATTACAATCAGGTAGCGCCTATTTTGTTTCTGCAAATTGAAAAATTATTTTCTACATTATTGCCAAACATGGAATACGGATTCCGAATTTTTCCATTCATCTGTTTTTTTGCAGCGCTTTATTTCTTTTATAAAATTGTCAGGAAATATCTGCCCGACTACAGTGAAATTGTAATGGCATTATCTCTTTTTGTTTTTAATATACCATTTATTTGGTATTCGAGCGAAACTAAACAATATATGGTAGATGTGTTTGTTTTCTTATCTATGTTCTATTTTACACAAAAAGATTATCAGAAAATATCGAATAAATATTACACATTGGGAATTGCAGGCGTATTGTCTGTTTT
>JAISFI010000310.1 GCA_031263685.1 Dysgonamonadaceae bacterium
CTATTGGAGGTTAATGCGCCCGTGCCCGTTGTTACCGGATAAGAAAGATTCACTTTGAAAAGTTCATCTATGATTCCCTCATCACAGTTTCCGGCAAGCGGATAAACGCTTTTGCCGGTAATGGACAGAGAGCCGCCAATGGAACTTTGTGCGGTAAAGCTAAACTGTTTTGAAAGAGCGTCTGTCATGGGCTGAACAAAAATATCCGGGGTCAATTCCAGGATAACGACACTGTCCATGAACGTAATTGCTTCGATCGGTACAGGCGCTCCTCCAAATTGAAAGTTTGAAAGTGTTGTATATTTTTGTTTCAGGAGTTCGAGTTTCAATTCTTTTACGGCAACGTTGTTGGAAACGCTCAACGTTACCTGATAGGTGTGACTGCTTGCCATATTCGACAATGTAGGGGGATTGGCGTTATCGACTGTTGCCATGATATTGGGTATCAGCACCGTTAGCGAAGCCGATTTGGAGAAAACGCCGGGATAGCCGTTCAGGGGGATCACCGTTCCGTTGGAAAGGATCTTTGCTGTTATTGTTTTCGTTCCGGTTTGCGAGCAATCTATTGCCCGAACTTTGGCCTGGAGGTGAATTTCTCTGTTGATGGCAATGCCGCTGACGGGAATTTCCAGCGAGTTGGAGACGGGAAATTCGAGGCCGTCCAAATTCAGCGTTACGGCGTCTCCGCCGTTTCGCACGATGTTGCCGATTTCAATTCCGTCGGGCAACTCCAATTGCAACTTGCCGTTGCTAAGTGGTGAGGCGATGATTTGGAAATGCAGATTTAAATCGACTTCGTCGGTAATAACACTCGCGGTGGATACACTGAAGGATGGGTAGCCGGACATCCACAGGACGCTTTGCGCCCGAAGGCCTGTAACTGCTGCTAACAGCAGTAAAGTGAGCAGCGCACGAAGCAGTCCATTAGGAAGACAACGCTTGGCGGCAACTGCACAGACGCTTTTTGCACGCCTGTTCGGTAAACTTTTTTGTTCCATAAGTAATTGTGATTTGTGAAGTGAATAATTGTGATATGTAGTGATTTTGTTGCAGCAATCCAGCAACGCCCTGTTGCTGGATTGCTTCGCCGCAAGCGGCTCGCAATGACGTGTAGAGATCATCGTCATTGCGAAGGCGTAGCCTGAAGCAATCCAGAAAATGCCGGATTGAAATGTTAAAAATAAATAATTGTTGAGTTGTGTTTGTGCATTTACCCGTACGCTTGCCCGTACCTGTAATTGACTTTGTACCTTGATTAGATGTGTGTGTGTGTGTGTGTGTGTGTGTGTGTGTGTGTGTGTGTTACGAAATTATTCGGAACATCCAAATAATTTTCGTTAAATAAATACATATAGCCACTATTTATTTCCACAACTATCATAATACCGTTTAATTCTTAGTTTTAAAACTTCGCCGCAAAAGTAATGTAAAAAAATGAAAAACAAAATATATTGGTGAGATTTTTTCCGGCGAAAAAACATATTATTTGGCCAGAAAACATGTTATCTGGCGAAAAAACAGGTTATCTGGCGAAAAAACATGTTATCTGGCGAAAAAACATGTTATCCGGCGAAAAAACATGTTATCTGGCGAAAAAACATGTTTTCTGGCGAAAAAACATGTTTTCCGGCGAAAAAACATGTTTTCTGACGAAAAAACATGTTATCCGGCGAAAAAACATGTTTTCTGACGAAAAAACATGTTATCCGGCGAGAAATTTTGTTTTTACTTTAAGAAATCGTCCGGTATAGGAAGCTTCACAGGCGGCTATTTCTTCCGGTGTGCCTGCGCAGACGATGTTTCCACCCTTTTCACCACCTTCGGGGCCGATGTCGATGACGTGGTCGGCGCATTTGATAACCTCCGGATTATGTTCGATGATGATGAGCGTATGTCCGCGGGAAATTAAAGCATCGAAAGTCCTCAACAGGGTTTTGATATCGTGAAAGTGCAGGCCTGTAGTCGGCTCGTCGAAGATAAATATGGAGGCTTGCTGCTTCTCTTCACCTAAGAAATAAGCCAGTTTTACCCGCTGGTTTTCGCCGCCGGAGAGGCTGGAAGATGCCTGTCCCAGCTTGATATAGCCCAATCCAACGTCCTGCAAGGGTTGCAAACGTTTCAGGATCTTTTTTTCCTGGCAGAAAAACGTCATTGCCTGGTCGATAGTCATTTCCAGGACATCGTGGATGCTTGCGCCCCGGTATTCGACTTCCAGAATTTCCGGCTTGAAACGTTTGCCGTGACAGGCTTCACACTCCAGAGTCAGGTCGGCCATAAACTGCATCTCTACGGTGATGGTGCCTTCGCCCTTGCACTCTTCACAACGGCCTCCGGGCACATTGAAAGAAAAATGGGCGGGCGAATATGCCATTTGTTTCGCTAAGGGCTGTTCGGCAAATAGCTTCCGGATTTCGTCGTACGCCTTGATATACGTTGCCGGATTGGAGCGGGAAGATTTTCCAATCGGATTCTGATCTACAAACTCCACCTGTTTAACCAAATGAATATCTCCTTCCAGGGCGGAATAAATAATCGGGGCACCGGATGGATCGCCCAATGCTGTTTTCATCGCCTGATAGAAAACATCGCGCACCAGCGACGATTTACCGGAGCCGCTGACGCCGGTGACAACCGTCATCACATTCAAAGGAAATTTAACATCTACAGCCTTCAAATTGTTTTGAGACGCGCCTTTGATGCGGATATAATTATTCCACTTCCTTCGCGGCAAATGCACTTCTATCTGTTCTTCTCCCGTAAGGTAGCGAACGGTATAGCTGTTCGTCGCCTTTTTTAACTGGTCGATTTTCCCTTGATACACAAGTTCTCCGCCTAAGCGTCCTGCTTGCGGGCCAATGTCGATAATATAATCTGCAGCCCGGATAATTTCCTCATCGTGCTCGACAACAACAACCGTATTTCCCAGCTCTTGCAGTTGCCTCAATACTTTAATCAGCAATCCCGTATCCCGCGAATGAAGTCCGATACTTGGTTCGTCCAGTACGTATAAGGAGCCTACTAAACTGCTTCCCAAGGAGGTGGAAAGATTAATCCGCTGACTTTCTCCTCCTGATAATGAAGACGATAAGCGGTTGAGCGTCAAATAGCCCAATCCAACATCCAACAGAAACTGGATGCGGGTATGAATCTCTATCAGTATTCTTTTGGCGATGGCTTTTTCTTCTTCGTTGAGCGTGAGGGACGTAAAGAAAGCATGCAATTCGATAATCGGCATTACGACTAATTCCGAAATGGATTTTCCTCCGACTTTCACATACTGCGCTTCCGGTTTAAGCCGTGTGCCTTTGCAGGCGGGACAAACCGTTTTTCCCCGGTAACGCGCCAGTAAGACCCGAAATTGCACTTTGTAGAGGTTTTCTTCCACAAAATGATTGAAGAAATAGTTGATGCCGTACAGTTCCGGTTTCCCGTTCCACAACAAATCTTTTTCCGCTTCAGACAGTTCTATGTAGGGTTTATGGATGGGAAAATGATAGGGCGCGCTTTTTTCGATAAACCAGCGTTTGAACTCGCCCATTTTCTCTCCTCGCCAGCATACTACGGCGTCTTCGTACAAGGATAATGTTTTATTGGGGATGACTAAATTTTCGTCTATCCCGACGGTTCTTCCGAATCCTTCGCAACGGGGGCAGGCGCCTGCGGGACTGTTAAAATTGAACATCATCTCGCTTGGTTCTTCAAAAACCATTCCGTCGGCTTCAAAGTGTTTGGAGAAAGTCTTGCTTTCAATGCCTTTCTCCGTGTAAAATCTAACGATACAGGTGTTATTTCCTTCAAAAAAAGCAGTCTCTACCGAATCGAACAGGCGGCTGATGGTTTGCTTTTCCGAAGAGGCGGTCAAGCGGTCGATAATCAATAAAACCGTTTCAGTCGCCGGCAGTTTTTTCTGTCGAAGCACCTCTTCGATGCGTAACGTTTCCTCTCCGATTTTCAAACGTGAGTAACCTTCTTTTTGCAGTATATCCAACTGTTCCCGCAAGTCTCGCGACTGTCTCAACTGGACGGGCGCCAATACTTCCAGTCGCGTACCTTCCGGATACTTTAACATTTTTTGAATCACATCATTCGTCTGATGTTTTTTTACGACGGCGCCGGAAACAGGCGAGATGGTTTTTCCCACGCGTGCATAAAGCAATCGCAGGTAATCGTATATCTCGGTCGATGTTCCTACGGTCGATCTTGGATTCCGGGTATTTACCTTCTGTTCGATAGCGATAGCCGGTGGAATGCCTTTGATATAATCCGTTTCCGGCTTGCTCATCCGTCCTAAAAACTGACGAGCATAGGCAGAGAGGCTTTCTACATAGCGGCGTTGTCCTTCGGCATAAAGTGTATCGAAGGCTAAAGAAGATTTTCCGGATCCGGACAAGCCGGTAATTACAACTAACTGGTTGCGGGGAATGTCGACATCTATATTTTTCAAGTTGTTGACTCTCGCCCCCTTGATGATGATATGCTGATTCTTCATTGTTTGCGTAATATACTAAAGATTGCGCGAATTTACATGATTTTTTCCAATTACGCGCAGATTATACATAGATTATAGACCGATGAATAAAAAATTTCATGTACATTTGTCCCGATAAATAGACGATTTCAACAACAAACGATATGAAAAAAATTAAACGTAGCATCATCACGCCCCTGGCGCTCCTCATTTATCTCATTGCCATCGCTGTATACGCTTATCCCGGACGAAACCCGGACATGAGCATTACGTGGGTACAATATGGGCTGACCATTGGAATTACGCTTGTATGTATCATTGTTCTGCGTATCCTGTTAATCAAACGGGAAAACGCAAGGGAAAAGATGAAAAAGGAAAAAGAAAAAACAGTCGACCTGTAAGCCGGGTTCCGTACCATGCGCAGCATGGTGTCTGTCATTTATCTGGACGTTCATTCGCATGAACGCTCGAGCAGTCTACCCCCCGGCATCGGACGAGCTATCCTACATGCGCCGGTATACATGACCTTGCAACCCATAAGCGGTACAGCGTCTTGCATTGCTACAAGACCGGTGGTCTCTTACACCACCTTCTCACCCTTACCTTGCGAACAAGGCGGTTATTTTCTTCTACCGTACTCTGCCCTCGCGAACAGCTATCTGTTAGGTAGTATGGTGCTCTGTGTTGCCCGGACTTTCCTCCCTTTCCATGAGAAAGAGCGACAGACCGGTCGACTGTTATTTTTATCAGGTAATTTTGCCGTAACCTCTAATCGCTACGCTTCATTGAGGGTTGTATTTATTCTCGCAGTTTAAAATATATAAGATAAAGAAGTAGAATCCGTTCCGGATTGGCTAACGCCAAACTGTTTCCGGTTTCTACTTCTTTATCTCATAGCGGAAATTTTTTATTGCTTGCTATTTTCCGGTCTCAACTTGCGGACTACTGCGCCTGTTCTCCACATTTCGCTTTCGCGCAACGCTTGCAATTCTTTTTCCAAGCCTTCGCGATAGTCGGTTTTGGAATTGGAGTCGATAGAACGCTGGGCTTCGTTGCCGCTGGCTACTTCGCGGTACAACTGCTGGAATACCGGACGGGTAGCATCGTGGAAAGGCCCCATCCAGTCCAGCGCGCCGCGCTGAGCGGTAGTTGAGCAATTCGCATACATCCAGTCCATACCGTTTTCGGCAAATAAAGGCATCAGCGATTGTGTCAACTCTTCTACAGTTTCGTTGAAAGCTTCCGAAGGAGAGTGGCCGTTTTCGCGCAAGACTTCGTACTGAGCCAGCAGAATGCCTTGAATGGCGCCCATCAGCGTGCCTCTTTCTCCGGTCAAATCGGAGTATACTTCCCGCTTGAAATCCGTTTCAAAAAGATAGCCGGAGCCAACGCCAATGCCTAACGCAATGACGCGTTCCTTTGCACGTCCGGTGGCATCTTGGAATATCGCGTAACTTGAGTTCAAGCCACGTCCCTGCAAGAACATGCGGCGCAGGGATGTTCCCGATCCTTTGGGTGCGACTAAGATAACATCAACATCGGCGGGAGGAATGATACCCGTCCTTTCCTTGTACGTGATGCCGAAACCGTGAGAAAAGTACAGCGCTTTGCCGGCTGTAAGATAGGGTTTGATGCGCGGCCAAACTTCGATTTGAGCAGCGTCCGAAAGCAGGTACTGGACAATCGTTGCCCGTTGGCAGGCCTCTTCGATTTCAAAGAGCGTTTGACCGGGAATCCAACCGTCGGAAATGGCTTTTTCCCAAGTCTTTCCACCTTTCCGCTGACCGATAATTACATTAAACCCATTATCCCGCAAGTTTTGGGATTGTCCGGGGCCTTGCACACCATATCCAATGATGGCAATGGTTTCGTTCTTTAATACCTCTCTTGCTTTTTCCAATGGAAATTCTTCGCGGGTAACAACCTGTTCGTCTACGCCGCCAAAATTCATTACTGCCATTTTGCTTTGATTTTTAGTTTATAATTTATAGATAATCCTTTATTCTTCCATTTATTTACTTCCACACGATTCTGCTTCGGCAAACCGACAGACCGTCTTTCTTTACATCCATCAAATATTCATTCGCACTGCGTGCCTGCTGATAGATGCTGAGTTTATCGCCAAACATTCCTTCCGTCAAATAGACGATTTCGAATGTACCAATATCGTTGTTTTTGAACATTTCCAAGTCAAAGACATTCACCAGATGCTCTATATATTTCACGCTGTTCACGTGCCGGTTGATGTCAATATCGCTGTATTTGACGGTATATTCATGGATTGTTTCTCCGTCGACGGCAGGTATCTTTTCCGGTTTCTTTGCCGGACAATCCCTCTCCGTTTCAATATAATCCGCGATTTCTCCCTTCCATGCCAATATATCTACCGGACGACGAGTAGTCATGTCGATAGCCGCCCAAATCGTGCGTGCATATCCAATGGTCTGCTGGCTTCCGTTGACGAACCGGAAACAGCGTTGCGTGAAAAACCGGCTGACATCTTCAATCCATGTTTCAATGACAATATCCTCGTCATAAGCCGGATATTCGTACATTTCGATCGACAGGCGGGACAATACCCAAGCGGTATATTCTTTCACCATCGTTTCATAACCAAATCCCCGTTCGCTGGCGTGCATTGTCGCCGCCTGCAAGATAAAATCCCCGATGACAGGAAGCGTTGCTTTCCCTTTGAAATCGCAGACATAAGAATCTATATGAAACGTAAATGAACCTAATTTGGGTAACATGACTTTTATTTGTTTACTTTTTTCTCAGTTGTTTATTTTTTTCTCAATAGCGGCCAACATATCGCTCAGTCTTTCGACCTTCGATTTGGTAATCGCTACGCAGCCGGAACGAATAAATTGCAATACGCCGGTTTTGTCGCTTAACTCTTCAAACAGCGCTTGTGTTTCTTCGTAATGTCCCGTCTTTTCCAGCACGGTACACGTCTCCGTTATCTCCAATACACGGACATTATACTTACGGATGATATTTTCCAAAGAACCTAATTCCAGTATTTTCTTCGTTTCTATCTTATACAATGCAATTTCTTGAGAAACAAGATCTTCTCTTGTATTGTAGTACGCTTTAATGATATCTACCCGTTTGTCGATTTGTTTAACGACTTTGTCTATAATCTCTTCGTCGGAGAAAGTCGTAATCGTAAACTTGTGTACTCCTTTGATGGCAGAGGGCGACACGGACAAGGTTTCAATGTTTAAACGACGGCGCGTAAAAATAATTGTAATCTGATTTAACAAACCAACCGTATTTTCCGAAAAAACAGTAACGGTATATAGCGTTTTGCTTCCTTTATCTTCTTTATTTTCCATCTTCTTCCACTCCCAGTAATATGTTTGTAACACAGGTTCCGGCAGGTACCATCGGGTAAATCATGCCGTTTTGTTCCACTCTAACTTCCAGCAAATAAGCGCCCGGCGTGTGCAGCATTTCCGCAATAGCCGCATCCAAGTCTTCCCGCCGGGAAACCACGCTTCCCGGAATGTTGTATGCAGCAGCCAACCGGACGAAATCGGGATTAATCATCACGGTTTCGGAATATCTTTCCCTGAAAAATAATTCCTGCCATTGGCGTACCATTCCTAAGAAATAGTTGTTCAGGACGATGATTTTAATATCGACCTTCGATTGCATAATTGTACCTAACTCCTGTATTGTCATCTGAATACCTCCATCTCCGGCAAACAGGCAGACGGTACGGTTGGGCGCGCCATATTTGGCGCCTATAGCAGCCGGCAAGCCGAATCCCATCGTTCCCAATCCGCCGGAAGTCACAATGCTTCGGCTCTGTTTGTATTTGAAATAACGGACGGCTGCCATCTGGTTTTGACCGACATCGGTGACCAATATGGCATCATTTCCGGTCGCTTCTGTTATTCTGTTGACTACTTCTCCCATTTTCAGACTGCCCGTTTGGGGGAAAAGTTCCCGTTGGATAACCTTTTCGTATTCCGTCCGGTAAAGCGCTTGAAAAGATGATCGCCATTCGGCATGTTCATTTGTTTTCAAGCGTTTGGTGACTTCGACAAGCGTTTCTTTGGCATTTCCCAATACGGGAACTGTTACTTGGACGTTTTTGTTGACTTCGGAGGGATCGATATCGAAATGGATGATTTTCGCCTGTTTGGCGTACGTTTTCAAATCGCCCGTCACCCGGTCGTCGAAACGCATGCCGATGGCGATGAGCACATCACATTCGTTTGTCTTCATGTTGGGCGCCACATTTCCGTGCATACCGAGCATGCCAGTGTTGAGTGGATCGTCGCTCGGCAGGGCGGAAAGTCCTAATATGGTCGATGCTGCGGGAATGTCGGCTTTTCTTAAAAAGGCTAATAATTCCTGTTCTGCATTTCCCAATATCACGCCTTGACCGACTAATGCGAAAGGTTTTTGCGCTTCATTGATTAAGCGCGCCGCTTCCTCGATCTGGTCGTATTCCATGTCGGGCACCGGAATATAGCTTCTGATATGCGTTTCTTTCCGGGGAACATAATCAATCAATCCGATTTGCGCATCTTTGGTCATATCCAGGACAACAGGCCCCGGACGTCCGGTAGAGGCGATATAAAAAGCGCGGGATACTGCCCACGCAATGTCTTCCGTTTTGCGTATTTGATAAGCCCACTTGGAAATCGGTTGGGAGATACCAACGATGTCCGTTTCCTGAAAAGCATCGCTTCCCAAAAGCGCAGAAGGAACTTGTCCGCAGATGACAACCATCGGCGTACTGTCTACCATCGCATCTGCAATGCCGGTGACAGCATTGGTCGCCCCCGGACCGGATGTTACCAACGCAACTCCGACTTTACCGGAAACACGGGCATAGCCTTGTGCTGCATGAGTAGCTCCCTGTTCATGCCGGACAAGGATATGGTTGATGGCTTTTTTATAGTCGTACAGACAGTCGAAGACAGGCATGATTTGCCCTCCCGGATAACCGAAGATAGTATCGACTCCTTCGTTCAGTAAAGACTGAAGGAGCGCTTCGGAACCGGTGATGGATTTATTGATATTTGTTTTGTTGATGTTTGTTTTCATTCATGAACATTTTTCTCTTGTATTCAATCCGGTTTAAATGACCCTAATGGCTCCTTTATCGGCAGAGCTAACCATAGAGGCATACGCTCTAAGCGACTTGGAAACCATACGTTTCCGGCATGGAGGCGTAAAGGCCTGTTCTCCTCTTTCCAATTCTTTTGTGCGGCGGGCGTTCATTTCTTCGTCGGAGACCAGTACGTTAATTGTTCGTTCCGGTATGTTGATTTCGATCTGGTCGCCATTTTTTACCAATGCGATATTTCCTCCGGAAGCCGCTTCGGGCGATATATGTCCGATAGATAAACCGGAAGTACCTCCGGAAAAGCGTCCGTCTGTAATTAAGGCACAAGCTTTTCCCAAGTGTCGGGATTTGATGTAGGACGTCGGATAAAGCATTTCCTGCATTCCAGGCCCCCCTTTGGGGCCTTCGTAGCTGATGACAACAACATCTCCTGCAACAACTTCGCCACGAAGAATACCTTCACTGGCCGCTTCCTGCGAATCGAAGACTTTTGCGGTGCCTTTAAATTGGAGGATATTTTCGTCAACGCCTGCTGTTTTGACCACACAACCGTCGGCGGCAATATTTCCTTTCAAAACGGCCAATCCGCCGTCTTTACTGTATGCATTGGCGATGTTTCGGATACAACCGGCAAGCCTGTCTGTGTCCAAACTTTCGTAATAAGCAGCTTGAGAACCTAAAACAAGGTTGAAAGCATGGCCGGGAGCCGAAGTATATTTGTTGATCGCTTCCTGTGTTCGGTGCGGACTCATAATATCATACCGGTCAATGGCTTGGGATAAAGTTAATCCGTCTACCCGGCCAGCAGTCGTGTCGACCAGTCCCGCCTTAGACAATTCGCCCATAATGCCGAGAATACCACCTGCGCGATTGACTTCCTGTATATGGTACTTTTGCGTGTTGGGGGCAACTTTGCACAGACAGGGCGTTTTGCGAGACAAGGCATCAATATCGTCCATCGTGAAATTCACGCCGGCTTCCTGCGCAATGGCCAGCAGGTGCAAGACTGTATTGGTAGAGCCGCCCATAGCAATGTCCAGTGTCATGGCATTCATGAAAGCGGCGCGGGAGGCGATACTTTTCGGCAATACGCTTTCGTCTCCGTCGCGGTAATATTTGAAGGCATTGGCTACGATTTTTTCTGCTGCATCCTTGAACAGTTGTTTGCGATTGACATGCGTGGCAACAATCGTTCCATTGCCCGGCAATGCCAGGCCAATGGCCTCATTCAGACAGTTCATGGAGTTGGCGGTAAACATGCCGGAGCAGGAGCCGCAGGTGGGACAGGCAGCGTATTCGATTTCCTGTACCTGTTGGTCGCTGATGCTGCTGTCGGCAGATTGTACCATGGCGTCAATCAAATCCAAGTGAGCGCCTTTCCATTCACCGGCCTCCATCGGTCCTCCGGAAACGAATATCGCCGGAATATTCAACCGCATGGCAGCCATTAACATACCCGGCGTAATCTTGTCGCAATTGCTGATGCAGACCATTGCATCAGCCTTGTGCGCATTGACCATATACTCTACGCTGTCGGCAATCAAATCGCGCGAAGGAAGGGAATAAAGCATTCCGTCGTGTCCCATAGCGATGCCATCGTCGATGGCAATGGTGTTGAACTCGGCGGCAAAGCATCCCTGCTGTTCGATGGCTGCTTTTACGAATTGTCCGATTTCATGTAGGTGGACGTGTCCCGGCACAAACTGGGTAAAGGAGTTCACGATGGCGATGAGCGGTTTTCCCATCTGTTCGTCTTTCATTCCGTTGGCCCTCCATAAAGAGCGGGCGCCGGCCATTTTACGCCCTTGCGTGCTTGTGTGACTGCGTAGTTGTATTTTCATCTTCTTTTCCTTCTTTTTTTCTTCTGCCGTATGGATAAAAAAGCCTTTCTCTCGACAGAGAAAGGCTTTTACTCATAACTGTTTATTCTAATTATATTCTTTCATACACCTTCCTCATCCTCTTTGGCATAAGACGACCACTCGTAGAATTTCCAATGTATGAAATTTTATCATCATTTTAATTTTGTGTGCAACAGAAGCGTTTGTTATTTTTTCTTGAAATTGAAAATGATTGGATCACTTGGATCAACAGTAACGATCAATTCTTTTCCTTCGTCTTTAATAACGCCTGTTCCATTTTGATTTGTTTCGCCAACACCGGTCAGAATCAAAACGCCGTCGTTAACGTACCATGTTCCTTCAGTCAATGGCTCATTGTCACCATCATAAGTCAAATCGAAACGGGTTGCTGTAAAAGTCAAGATTGCGGCACCGCCGTCTCCATCATTTCCTTTATAATAGCGGTATTCTAAAATTTTAGCTTTCAAATCATCGTCAGTTAAGTCATCTTTTGAACATGAAGAGAAAGACGTAGCGGTTAATGCAACCACAAACATTGCCAAAAAAAACTTTTTCATTTTTCAAATATTTTAATTATTAAACTGTATCAAATTTACTTTTCTGCTCAACGCTTATTTTTGTTGAGCTTCTCTTTGAGCTTTCAGCAATTCTCTCTTTTCTTTTGCACTGAGAGTCTTAGCTCCTTCTTGAGCTTGAGCAGGCGCCGGAGCAACTTCTTCCACCTTTGCAGGTGCTTCTGCCTTCACAACTTCTTCTTTCTGTACCGGTTCTTCCGCTTTCACCGTTTCTTTAATTTTAGGAGGAGTAGGTGCAACGGTTTTTTTAGCGGGAGCAACTTCTTCCACTACTCTCACAGTGTCGACAACTACAATAGTATCCACCACAACCGGTTGTTCTACTGCCTCATTATCAGTAGTTACGGGAGCTTCTTCCGCTTTTTTGGGTGAGCAGGAAAAAACTAAAACGCTCATTACGATAGCCCCTAAGGCCAACAGACCATTTTTTTTCATATTACTTTCAATTGAAATTAAAATTATTTTTCGCCACAAAAGTAGAAACTTTTTTTGATAACACAGTCATTTCCATAAAAAAATAAAATTATTTTTTAATCGCACGCATTTGCTCACATTTTTACTACCTTTGCACACAAATTCATTTTATTTATTTTAAACTCGTACAGACATGGTTAGTTACAAAGAATTAGGACTTGTCAACAGCAAGGAAATTTTCAGGAAAGCATTTGAAGGCAAATATGCCATACCTGCTTTCAATTTCAACAACATGGAACAGATGCAAGCGATTATTCAAGCTTGTGTAGAGAAAAAGTCCCCGGTCATCCTTCAGGTGTCCAGTGGCGCTCGCAAGTATGCCAACCAAACATTACTCCGTTACATGGCGCAGGGCGCTGTAGAATATGCCAAAGAATTAGGTTATAATATTCCCATCGTATTACATTTGGATCATGGCGATACATTCGAACTTTGCAAAAGTTGTATTGACATGGGATTTTCGTCCGTAATGATCGACGGTTCCCACCATTCTTACGATGACAATGTTGCATTGACTCGTAAAGTTGTGGAATATGCTCATCAATATGATGTTACGGTTGAAGGAGAATTGGGTGTACTGGCCGGAGTAGAAGATGAAGTTTCCGCAGAACATCACACTTATACCCGTCCGGAAGAAGTAGAAGATTTCGTAACCAAAACGAAAGTGGATTCTTTGGCTATTTCTATCGGTACTTCCCACGGTGCGAACAAATTTACGCCGGCACAATGCACGCGCGACGAAAATGGTGTTTTAGTTCCTCCTCCCTTGCGTTTCGACATTTTGGAAGAAGTAGAAAAAAGGATACCGGGCTTCCCGATTGTATTGCACGGTTCCTCTTCTGTTCCGCAAGATCAGGTAGCGATCATCAATAAATACGGCGGCGCGTTGAAAGATGCGATCGGTATTCCCGAATCACAATTACGTAAAGCTGCTGCATCGGCTGTATGTAAAATTAATATTGACTCCGATGGACGGTTGGCAATGACCGCTGCCGTTCGCGAAGTATTTGCCACTCAACCTGCTGAATTTGACCCAAGAAAATACTTAGGCCCAGCTCGCGAAAGCCTGAGAAAACTCTACATGCACAAGGTAGAGAATGTATTGGGTTCTGCAGGGAAAGCCTGAAACAGTATTGGAAAGTTAAGTGCTAAGAAATTCAAAGGGCATAATTTTGGAGTTTCACTTCTTAGCGCTTAGCTTTTCGCTTTTCGTTTTTAGCATGAAAGAAAATAAAATCTACCTTACAAAATATGCCATGTATTACGGGGCGTTGCTCGGAATATATTGGACGGTAAATTTAGCGCTGGGGGTTATTGTAATACAACTACCTTCCTGGGCGGCGATAATTGCCGGCTTCAGTAATATCATGACTATTGGAGTTGTATTTTTAACCTATTGGTTTACTGTGCAATACAGAAAAAAAGCGCTAAACAACAGCTTGGGAATATTCCATGGCTGGCAATTCGGCGTGATGCTTTTTTTTTATGCGGCTTTAGTCAGCGCCATTCCCCAATATATTTACCTGGAGTTTCTAGCCCCGGATAATCTTATCTCCCAAATATACCAACAAAGCGCCCAGGTGATGAAATCGATAGGAACAGATCCGGAGGTGCTAAAAAAAGCTGTGGAACAAATGCCAACATCGCCGGCTTCCATGACCATACAAAATATTTTTAATTGCGTGTTTCTCGGTGTATTGGTTTCCATTCCGGTAGCTCTCTTTGCGAAAAGAAAACCCAAAAAAGATGCTAATCTGGTAGATGTATCCAATTAAAGGAAATATAAATAAGGAAATATAAGCGATGGATATATCTGTTGTCATACCTTTATATAACGAAGAAGAATCCCTGCCGGAACTCTTTGAATGGATTAAGCGAGTGATGCAGGAACATCATTTCAGCTATGAAGTCATTTTCGTCGACGATGGGAGTACGGATCATTCGTGGGAAATCATCAAACAGCTTCAGCGTGAAAACCGGGAAATCAGAGCCATTAAATTCCGAAGAAATTACGGCAAATCTCCGGGTTTACATTGTGGTTTCCAAGCTTCTGCCGGAGATGTTGTCATTACGATGGACGCCGATTTACAGGATTCTCCGGACGAAATACCGGAGTTGTACCGAATGATTAAAGAAGAGGGTTATGACATCATATCCGGTTGGAAGAAAAAACGTTACGATCCGCTTAGCAAAACTATCCCCACCAAACTGTTCAATGCTACAGCCAGAATATTTTCCGGTATTCAACTGCATGATTTCAATTGTGGATTAAAATCATATAATAAAGAAGTTGTCAAAAGCATTGAAATCTACAATGACATGCACAGATATATCCCTTATTTGGCAAAAATTGCAGGATTCGGCAAGATTGGCGAAAAAGAAGTGCAACACCGGGCGCGCAAATACGGGAAAACTAAATTTGGCTGGAATCGTTTTTTTAACGGTTATCTGGATTTACTGACCATTTGGTTTATGTCTAAATTCGGGAAAAAACCGATGCACTTTTTCGGACTGCTGGGCAGCTTGATGTTTTTCCTGGGTTTTATTGCGATTATCATCGTGGGTGTCAACAAGATTATCGCTTTATATTACGGCCTTTCCGCACCTTTAGTTACCAACAGCCCTTATTTCTATATTGCATTGACGACCATGATTATCGGCAGTCAGCTTTTCCTGTCCGGTTTTCTGGGAGAGATTATTTCCCGAAATGCGATAGAACGCAATAAATATACGATAGCAGAAGAGATATGAAATTTTCCGAAATTTTACATGCCCGCCATTCCATACGATGCTATACTTCGCAAGAAGTTGAAGCCGGCAAATTAGATATAATATTGGAAAGCGCCCGCTTGGCGCCCTCCGCCTGTAACCGCCAACCGTGGTTGTTTCTCGTCGTAAAAGATACGAAGAACAGGGAAAAACTGCAAGCCTGTTATGACAGAGACTGGTTTAAGTCGGCTCCTGTTTACATCATTGCCTGTGCCGATCACCAACAATCGTGGAAACGTCCGTCGGACGGGAAAGACCATGCGGATATAGATCTTGCTATCGCGGTTGAGCATATTTGCTTAGCGGCTACCGAGCAGGGACTGGGGACTTGCTGGGTTTGTAATTTTAAGGTAGATTTATGTAAGGATAGTTTTCAACTGCCGGAACATATTGAACCTGTGGCAATTATTCCTGTTGGCTATCTTGACCCTGAATGTTCTGTACAGGATACTCCAAGAAAGAGCAGGGCTGAAATAGTGAAAGAATCAGACTGTTTTTCCCAATAGAGAAGGCGTATTTTAATCTCTACTGTACGGTAGCTACCATAGATTTTTTTAAGAGGCGGTGTCAAAAGCCCAACTTCGACCTTGCAATGACGAAGTGGAACTTTTGACACCGCCTGAATTTATTCCGATACACACCTCACTGCCATCCCATGGGCGCGATTGACACTGCGCGCAGGGGTAATTACAGTAGTTCCGAAGTTCAGGGTAAAAACATTGGCATCACTCGACGTACTGCTCCAGTAGTGGCCGTACGAACCCATATCGTACAAAATACCCCCCGATCGGCTACGTACTCCAGATGCAGGCAAGAAAATACTGGCGTCAGTACCATCCGGCTTAAAACGAAGACCTTTGCCGGTATTTTCAACATTGTTGTTAGCACAAATTTGTACCCATTCGCTGGATGTGGGAAGACGCCAGGTTTTACCACCATCAGTCAAACTGCTGCATGGGTCGTGTATCCAGGCAGCAGCGGGAGCGTCAATGCTATTCACTGAGGTTTCAGGATATTGACGCCAGTCGGATTTACTGTTTGTTACATCATTACGTGTAATAAATTTGCCATAAGCACTATGGGAGTTAACTACCTGTCCATTGCCAACATTCAGATTACTGGTAGCAATACCATTCACCGAACTCTCTACACCGGTATAAAAAGGATTGGGATTATCCCGAAGTTGATGACCGTCGGCTGCACGTCCCCACTGAAACAAATAACCGACAACATTTTCAGTGTAGGCGGTTTCTAAAAATTGTGCTGTTGGAGTCCGGTTTTGGTTGATACTGGATACCCCCAGGTTGTAATTCAGCACTGTCAGCCACCGGTCATTGTTCAGGAAAACGCCGGTGCCGTAAACGGCACGGACACGGGTAGTTACTACTGATTTACTGCCATTTCTTACCACGCAGAAATATTTTTTCACTTCACCTGCGGAAGTAAGCTGGTGAGTCGCAGACCCGTTTGAAATACTGAATGTCCTGGCGGTCGAATCTGTCGCTACAGGAGTTCCGTCTGTTCCTAAATAATACCACCGGTAAGAAAGGCTGGATTCAGGGTCGTCGTCGATAGTCGTTGTAACAGTCAGTTGCCTGGGTTGTAGAGTAGCGCCACCCAGCCATACGGTTGCAGGCAGTGGATCAAGGAGATCGATGTCCTTATCGGATGTAGCATCGCTGCCTGCCAACAGCTTAACCCAACTGTTTGCACCGGCGAAGTAAATGCCTACATCCATACCGTTTTCCGCACTGTAATTGTAAACCACTGCACCATTCAAAGCGGCAAAATTATTTGCTATGGGCTGTGGATTTGTAGTGTCTATAAGTTTCACCCGGGGAAGTCCCAAAGCGGTTCGGGCGGTATCTCCCCTGATATTCAAATCCAAACTGATGCCGGAGCGTGGTGCCGACAGCTCGCCAATCCGTACTTGTGCCTGTAAAGTGAATATCGCTGTGGCTAAGATAAGCGATAATACTAAGAAATGTTTTGTTTTCATTGTTTTGTTGTTTTACGTTGTTGTTAAAAATCGATTCATATTTTATCTGTAAATTCTTTCATTCGCAAATTCTCTGGATTGCTTCAAGCTGTCGCTTTCGCAATGACGATGCTCTCTATCCGTCATTGCGAGCCGCTTGCAGCGAAGCAATCCAGGCAGCAGGGCGAATGGTATTCGCCCTGTCCGGTAAACAGTGTATCCACCGATCAAAGCAAGCAGTATCAGGTATCCATCGCCCACGGGCGTGCCAACATCGCCGGGCAGGGTGGTGGGTTTCTCTGTCAGGGTGGATTTAGATTCGAAGAGAAATCCACCAATTTCTTCCCTGCCGGATGCCACCTGTTCGTTGCCGACCTGCTGGCTTTGTGACTGCCGGTATAAACCCTGGGAACTGACGAACAGCAGATTCGTCCATAAGAGACATACGAGTGCAAAGAGTTTTTTATTCATTTCCATTTTCGTTTTCATTATTCGTTATGCTTAAAATTTTACGGCAATTTTTGTTGTATAAGCACGTGTCCCGCTTATTTTGAGGATGTAAACACCTGCTTGCGGCAAGGTGCAGGAAAATTCTTCCGCATCGGACTGTTCACCCTTCAACAGCCGACCGGAAGCATCGTACACCCATACGGCATCATCCTGACGGATATTCTTTACATACAATCGGCGATCGAGTGAATAAACAACAATTTCAGTTTCCGATTCTCGCTTCTGCTCAATCCCGGTGGTTAACTGTGCAATACGCAGGGCGTAATGATTTTCTGATTGCGAAACGCCGGACTGAAAAACATAAGGACTTGCCGAAAGGTTATGCAGCGTTTCCACGCCGGAAGAATAGTCAACCAACAACACGCTCTCAGCATTATAGCCTGTCTTACTGTCGATGGAAATGGTGTAGGTATCATCGCCCTTCAAATCAATCCCCAAGGGAATATCGCCGCTGATTTGCTGACGTTTGTCGAAAACCAGTCTGTTTTCTCCCAGCACAGTATAAAACTCCGGTTTGCCACTGGACGGGAAGGAAAACATTTTAAGCGCATCTTCACCCAGTATAAAATCATCCGCATAACGGTCGTCCCGCTGTATCCGCAACATGTCTGTGTACGGACTTTGAGCGCTGCTTAACGTTAGTTCCAGCAGATTGTCAGAAGGAACGCTGGCGGTTGAGGAACGCAGTGGAGAACCGTCTGCGGAAAATGTTGTCAGGAAATTTCCGCTCTGGTAGACGGGGAAAGAATAGGCCTGCATGACGAAAGCATTACCGGAAAAAGGGATTTGAATCAATTCGTCAACGCTGCCGGAGAGGTCTTTGGTTCCGAAAGTTCC